>CBCTHD010000329.1:0-3379 GCA_965146615.1 uncultured Clostridia bacterium | reverse complement strand
CCTCTTAAAAATAAGAAGCTCTTAAACAATGTTCTGTAGCTAAAAACCTGGTATAAATGGTACTGTAAAAAAGCCTCATAGAACGCTTTGTCAAGAATGCAGTCGTTCCATTTTGCGGTTACTTGTAAAACATTCCAAACTATGTGCCTGGACACTTCTCCCTGCAAACTGAGCTTTTTACTGTCCTCTTCTTTTTTCTACAGAATGTGTACTGCTACAATCAGTCCTGCAAATACAATAGAAACCATAGATGTCAGTTTAATCAGAATGTTGATAGACGGTCCGGAGGTATCTTTAAACGGATCACCGACTGTATCTCCGACTACTGCAGCTTTGTGCTGCTCCGAGCCTTTCCCGCCATGTGCGCCTGAGTCAATATACTTTTTCGCATTATCCCATGCACCGCCGGAATTAGCCATCATAACTGCCAGCACAAAACCGGTAACCGTGGTTCCGGCAAGCAATCCTGCCACACCGTTCACACCTAAAATCAACCCGACAACAATCGGTACAATCACAGCCAACAATGCCGGTGCCAACATCAGTTTCTGTGCGGAACGTGTACATAAGTCTACACAGGTTGTATAATCCGGCTCTGCTTTGTTTTCCATCAATCCCGTAATCTCACGGAACTGCCGCCGCACCTCCAGCACAATACTCTGTGCTGCTTTTCCAACAGAATCCATAGTCAGCGCGGCAAATAGGAACGGCATCATACCGCCCACAAACAGTCCAATTAATACGGGCGGATTGGTAATACTCAAGTTAAACACAAAATCCGGGGCAATCAATTTAACTTCGGATACATACGCTGCGATGAGCGCCAGCGCCGTCAACGCTGCAGAACCAATGGCAAAGCCCTTTCCAGTTGCCGCTGTTGTGTTTCCCAAAGAATCCAGCGCATCCGTACGTTTTCTGACTTCGGCGCCCAAATGAGACATTTCCGCAATTCCGCCTGCATTGTCAGCAATCGGACCATATGCGTCCGTTGCCAGCGTAATCCCCAAGGTGGACAGCATTCCAACCGCCGATACGCCAACGCCATATAAGCCTTGGTTAAAGTCTGCACCGCCGCCCGCATCAAAGTAACTAATCAATACGGAAATGCCGACAATAACAACCGGAAACACAGTGGACATCATGCCAAGGGACAGCCCACTAATGATAATCGTTGCGGGTCCCGTTTCCGAAGCAGACGCCAACCGTTTTGTCGGTCTATAGGATTCTGACGTAAAGTACTCTGTCATAACCCCAATCAAAATCCCGGCAACAAGTCCGGAAATGACAGCAACAAACACTCCCATATGTCCCGGTAGAACATATCTTACAACAAAGTATGAAACGATAGCAATCGCCACGGCGGCAATGTAAGTCCCGGTACGCAAAGCGGAAAGCAACTGTTTCTGGCTTGCGCCTTCCTTGGTCCTGACAAAAAATGTTCCTAAAATAGACGCCACAACGCCAAGCGCAGCAAGCAACATCGGCACAGCAACACCTGACATACCAAATCCCGCCGCCACAGCCAGTGCGCTTGTGGAAACAATAGAACTTACATAAGATTCGTACAAATCCGCGCCCATTCCTGCTACATCGCCAACATTATCGCCAACATTGTCCGCAATTACTGCCGGATTGCGCGGATCGTCCTCTGGAATACCTGCTTCTACTTTACCAACCAAATCCGCACCGACGTCCGCCGCTTTGGTAAAGATACCTCCGCCGACTCTGGCAAACAATGCCATACTGGAGGCGCCCATACCAAAGGTAAGCATGTTAGATGTAATATTTTCAATCATGATTTCCTGAGACGCAACCGGGCTAATGACAGAATAATAGAACTTCAGGAAAAAGTACCAGATAGACAAATCCAGCAGACCCAAACCTACCACAACAAATCCCATAACCGCACCCGCGGAAAATGCCACGCGCAGTCCCCGGTTTAGTCCCTTACTCGCTGCATACGCAGTTCTCCCATTCGCCATTGTTGCCGTTTTCATGCCAATAAATCCCGACAGCCCGGAAAAAAAACCGCCCGTCAAAAATGCAAACGGCACAAATGGGTTGAGATAGCCCAGTACGGCTAGTGTCAATAATACGAGAAATACCACGGCAAAAAACACAGCAACGCCTAAATATTGACGTTTTAAATAAGCATCTGCCCCCTTTTTAATTGCCGTTGAGATTTTCACCATCAATTCGTTCCCTGCCGGTTGCTGTTTCGTTTTAAAAAATAAAACAGTCGCAAAAATGAGCGCTATCATGGCTCCTAGCGCCGCAAACAACATCATGTCCACGTTTTAATCCCTCCATTTTTTTGATAATTCTATTATACCGAAAAACCACTTTCATGAGAAGCCCCTTTTTTGCATAAAATTTCCTTTTTATTTTATCTATTTTGACGAATCTCCCCACGGTTTGTCACGAAACTCAACCACTTAATATCACTATTGGCGTCATCCTTCAAAATTCAGTATTTGTCGCTTTTTTGACAGATACTAAAAATGTTTTTTTTCCTATTCAGGAGCACATTGCCACCGTTCATTGTTTGATGTGCGACAGTCCTATTTTATATAAAAAATGCGCCGGACAAGAAGTCCGACGCATTTTCACCGTTTTTTTATTTCATAATTCGTACCATAAGCGTAAACAGTTCCGCTCTGGTAATTGTTTGATTGGCTCCGATACTACCGTCTGGATACCCCTCTACAATACCCAATTCCACGAGCTTAGCCACTGCCGCTTTTGCATAATCAGGCACTTCCGCGCCGTCGTTAAATGCCGCAAGCGTTTCCACAGTTCCGTTTTCTGCACCTAATGCTCTTGCTATAATCACCATTGCATCAACACGGCTAATATCATCTCTACCATTTAGATTGCCGTTTTCGTCCCCCTCAATAACTTCCAGCGATTTCGCGGTCAGCATATAGTCTTTCGCCCACTCCGAAGTGTTGGCGTCAATGGATCCATCTATCTGCTGTATTTCTTTCTCCAGTGTCAGCAGCAACACCTTAACCGCTTCTTCGCGCGTAATGTTTATGTCAGGACGCATTCCACCTTCTGGATCGCCTTCAATGATGCCTTGCGCCAATAGCTGCTGAACGCTTTCGCTCGCCCAGTGCGTCTTTGGCATATCTTGGAACCCACCGACATATTCCGTTGTATTGCCGTTTGGCAATGGATTCGTATCCGGATCTACCACAATTACCCCTCCACTTCCCGAAGATGTGGAGGTCGTTCCTCTGCCGCCACCGGTTCCACCACCACTGCTGTTATTGCTTGTATTTCCGACAATACTAATTGTTTTTTGTGCTTTTATCGTTGAATCTGCTTTTAAAGCCGCTTGAATCACTACTTTACCCGTTCCGGCAGAAGTATTTAC
>CBCTHD010000328.1:0-3384 GCA_965146615.1 uncultured Clostridia bacterium | reverse complement strand
TACTCGCCTTTGATAATATATTTGCATATTATCCGGCAGATGAAACCGTAACGGGCAGCGAAAACGAAGGTGTAGTTGGGCTGGATATTACCTCTTATACCGTCAATATGGGACAAAAGGTGTTCGGTGATAATTTGGGCGGTGCAGTAAAAATATATGACAGCGCGAACAATCTGGTTTCCGGTACAGGCAGTGTCGGCAGCACAGGTTATCAGAATACAGTCACAGTGCCGATCTCCACATCATTGATACCGGGCGAGAGCTATACGGCGCAAATCAGCGGTGTCACAGATGCATTGGGCAATGCAATTGAGGAAACGATTTCCTTCTGTGTAGAAAGCTACTATACGGTGGAGGCGAAATCCGCAAATGATGCGATGGGGCGTGCGGAAGTGATAACCACAGGAGGACCGTTTCTGGAAGGCGCAAGTGTGCAAGTGACGGCAACGCCGAACGAAGGCTATAAATTTACAGGCTGGACGGCAGAAGGCATAACATTAACAGCGGATCAGCAGACGCAGAACCCGCTGACAATTACGGTAGGCAGCGAAAATGTGACGCTGACAGCAGCGTTTGCAGCGCTCATAGACGCAGTGATTACACCGTCTGCAGCAATTTATGATAAATACAGCGAAAGTGAGAATCATAAGGCAATAGAAGTGACGCTGGACGCAGGCGACTATGTGCTGAATGCGCTGAAAAACGGCGAAATTGCCCTGAATGCCGGTACAGACTACAGCGTAAGCGGCAATGTCTACACCATCACGACGACATATCTGGAAACCTTGACAGCCGATGCGACATTAACGTTTGAAATGAGCGGCGGTACGAATCCCACATTGGCAATTACGGTCACAGACAGCACGCCGGCAACCTATACGGTTACAGCAGCTTCTGAGGATAGTACAAAGGGCAGTGCGATAGTGACGACTACGGGCGGACCGTTTACGGCAGGAACAAGTGTAATGGTTCAGGCAACGCCGAATGAAGGCTATAAATTTGTGGGCTGGACGGCGGAAGGAATATCACTGACGCCACAGCAGCAGACAGAAAATCCATTGGTGCTCACCATGCCGTTCGCAAATGTAACACTGACAGCAGCGTTTGAAGAGCTGACAAAACCGGCAACAGGAACGCAGAAGAGCATACCGTTTTTCTATGATTTTGAAGATTGCACGGCAGCGGGAGACCATGGATATGCTTCGGTGGGAAGTCAATGGGGAACAACGCATTTTACCGGAAGCATCATTGCAGGGGCAGATGAAACGTTTGACAAAGAATATGGACGTTCTCTGTTGCTGAAGGTGCCGGCGAGCGGGTCAACACCGTATATCAATCTGACAACAAACCTCAAGCAGAACGTCATTGTCGGATTTTCTGCATATCTTGATGACAAGAGCAACTTCGCACTTAGCTCAAAGGGCACTCCCAATGTTGATAGTATCATTATAGTGAACAGCGGAACTCTGAAAGTCAAGGATGGTACGACAGCGCAATGTGCCGACGGCTGGAACCACTTCTGCATCGGTCTTGATTATACATTACATACGGTAACGGTGTGGTTGAATGGTGAAAAGGTTTCTACCTATCAGGCGGCGGATACATTTGTAGCGACGACCTATTTCAATCTGAATGTGAACAGAGTTTCCGGTGCGTCGCAGCTTGCCTTTGACGATATGTACGCGTATTATCCGGCAAATATAGCGGTGACAGGCAGTGACAGCAATGGCGTTGTTGAACCGGACATTACCACGTACACCGTTAATATGGGACAAAAGGTGTTCGGTGATGATTTGAGTGGTGCAGTGAAAATTTATGACAGCGCGAACAATTTGATTTCCGAAACGGGTAGTGTCAGCAGCACAGGCTATCAGGATACCATTACAGTGCCAATTAATGTAACGCTGGTGCCGGGAGCAGAATATACGGTTCAAATCAGCGGTGTGACAGATGCGTTGGGCAATGCAGTCAGCAAAACATTGACTTTTTCAGCGAGAGATACCGCACCAAAAATCACGCTGGGCTGTGAGGAAACCAGAACGTTACCCGCGGGGACGGTGATTGACTTTACCGTCAATGCACAGAATTTGCCGGCAGACGACATTTTGGAGGTATATCTTGGCGGTGAGAAAATTCTTGATCTTGCGGCAGACACGCAGAAATTTGATATTACATTGCAAAAAGGCGAGAATAAAGTTTATGTAAAAAGCGCATCCACAGATGTGCAGACACAGGAATATGTGCTGGAAGCGTTTGAATATCAAGAAATAAAAAGCTATTACAACGGCGATTTTGAAACTGACGAATCCATGAGCAACCTGAAGGGAACGGGAGCGATGGACGGAAGTATAGAGGTTATAGACCTTGAAGATGAGCATGGAAAGGTATTGAAGCTGGAAGTGGAAGGCTCTGAAATGCCGTATGTGCTTCTACCAAGTGTTTATGGAGCAAGCGGAATCGTTGTACTGGAAGGAGATTTTTGCTTTGTAACGCTGAAAAACCGCAATATTTTCCCTGTCAAAACAAAAGATGGCGTTTGGTTTACGAAAATAGGAGAAAAAGGTGCGGAAATACAGGTATTTGGCGAATCTGTAGCACAGGTAGAAGCGGGTGAATGGTACCATATGAAAGTGATGTACGATACAGTGTCCAATCAGGTAAGCTTTTTTATGGACGGTAGAGTATATGCTTTTGAAGCAGATATGGGAATTGATAATAAAGATGGAATTGATTACTGTAATCAGAATTCCGGCACGGGCTCGGCAGGGTCTCCTTCCATTTTGTATATGGACAACATCAGGGAATATCTGGTTGGAAAACCGTATACATACAACATTACTTTGACAGACGCTGCAGGCAGCGTACGTGACAGACTGCCCTATGAAAATGGAAAATTAAATATAGAATTTTCAGAAGCCATGACGGAGGAAACGCTTGCCGGTATAACACTTTCCGACGAAAACGGAAATATCATAGAGCCGGTAAGTATAGCCTATGACAGCAGCAGAAACACGTATGTACTCGAAGTGGGGACGTTGTTGCCCAATACGGCATATACCATTACAATTCCTGCAACGGTAAAAACGGCCGTTGGCGTGGAAGGCAACGTGGGAACCGCTACAGTGATAACCGAAAAGTTACCGTTCTGCATAGACGAAGTAACAACTTCGGAAGCGGCAGGCAATTGTACAGTTGATGTGTTGCTGCAAGACACTACGGGAGGCGGACATGAAGCGTCTGTTATCCTATGTGTATACGAGGGCGACCGCTTGTACGACGTAAAGGTAACGGCAGTGAATACCGCAAATTCACTTACCGTAACAGAACTATTAAATACTCCGACAGGTCTGTACAGTGTTGAGGTTTACCTTATAGAAAGCCTAG
>CBCTHD010000327.1:0-3395 GCA_965146615.1 uncultured Clostridia bacterium | reverse complement strand
TCTATGTTCTTCCTTTCCATAGCCGCCTGCTGGTATTTTTCCGCTTCACCCGAACCGTTGTATGGAGCAAGCAGACGCCGCGTTGTCCCCTGTAATCCCAAATAAATAATATTGTCCAGTAACCCCTTGTTTTTTTTCAAATCCAAAAGCTCATATGCTTTTGCTGCCTCACCCAAATTATACCATAGCGGTACGGCGCTTCTCTGAATTTCTTCTCGTGTAGAAAACGGGTTATATTGTCCTTTTTCCTGGTCTTTTTCAAAGTCATCGATAGCATCTGCCAGATAAAGCCAGCGTCCCAAGTTATATCCCAACACCCGCAGTACGCGCTCCTCCAGCCCGGGCATGGCAAAGACTTCCTCCATGATTTTTGCGAATTGCTCCGCCACTTCGTCCACGTTCCGGCAGTTTTCCGCTTCGAGCTTGTGCAGTCTTGCCAGCCTCTGCTCTATGACAGCAGTTTTTTCAGCATAAGCGCGTTTTACTTTCCTATGCGGCGGTGCATAAAACGGCAAGGCAAATAAACCTGCTGAAAGTGTATGGTCTAATATATCATCTTTTATTTTATAATAGGTCAACTCCACACTCATATAGGCACAATATTCCAATGCCGTGCAAGCTGCTGCAACCGGACGCTTGCGCAATGGATTCAACATACACCTTCCTTGCGCAACTTTCGTCTGTGTGTCCATGACGCTGTCAAGCAACACACCCAGCACCGTGAAATCATAACTGAGTCCCAATCGTGTGATGGGCCCCAGCAACTTTCCCTGTGTCTTGCACAGTCCGCAATAGTACGCCTGAAATGTATTCCATTCCTTGACTTTTAATTCCTCTTTTGCCGCTTGAATATATCCAAACACAATTATCCTCCGGATGAGTCTCCACCTTTTGTTTTGCACGTATCTGTCGCATTATATGTATAAGAATACAAATTATATTCTATCATAAGCCCTATTGAAATTCAAGCGATTTTGCCCAAATGTGCAATTGTTCACAAAAAGTTTAAAATTTTAGGGACTCTTCCTTTTTTGCCGTCTCTATTCTTACAGATTCTAAAAAGAAATCTGCCGCTACACAAATAACACAAAAAGCTGCCCGCGCATATGCAGACAGCTTCCATTGTTTCTCTTATGTTCTTATTCTGCAGGTGTCTGTGTCTCTTCGTCCGCAGGTGCCTGTGCTTCTGACGCACCTTCGTCCGCAGCTGTTCCCGCTTCATCTGCCACATCTTCCGTTGCATCTTCCGTCGGAACCGTCAGACTTCCACTGCTATCCATCGGCAGAGTGCTTTCAACACCAGTATCTGTACCAGTGGATTCATTCATTTTATCGGTAATTGCAAAGTTATATGCCAAAAACAAGGAAGTACATAAAAATACAACCGCACAAATTGCCGTAGCTTTTGCCAAAATTCCGTCGCGCGTTCTTCCTTTGTTTCTCCCATAATAGGAATTATCCATATTTCCGCCCAATACGCCGGACATACCCGGTTTCTTAGCCTGCTGCAGCAAAATTACTGCGATAATGATTAAGGCGACAATGATATGCAAAACGCCCACAATCTTTACTGCTATTTCCATTCTCTAATCAGCTCCCACTTCACTATTTTCTTGCGTTCTTTGTTTAGTCACCATAGTATTTTACCATATTTTTTCCTATTTATCAAGTCTTTTTTGCATTTTTTTATGTTTAACAAAAAATTAGTATCCATATCGCTGCGCCAAACGGCAAAACCGTTGCATCCTTTCTATCCATTTAACCTTTCAATTGTCCCGCCAAAGCTCCCGTAGAAAAGGCAATTTGCAGATTATAACCACCGGTATAGGCATCAACATCCATTACTTCTCCGGCAAAGTATAGCCCACGCACCAGCTTGGACTGCATGGTAGACGGATTAATTTCCTTCACATTCACACCGCCCGCTGTAACAATCGCTTCCTCAATAGGGCGCAATCCGCTTACCGGAATCCGCATTTCTTTCAACGCTTTCACAACATTCCGGCGCTGCTCCCGTCGAATTTGGTGCACCTTGTCATGTGCACCTACGCCGCTTTCTCGCAGTAGATAATCTGTTAACTTTTGCGGCACCAAAGTCGGCAAATAATTAATGAAATCTCGGTTGGCGTAGTCTGCAAAATCACGCAGCAGCCGTTCCTCCAGCTTTTTTTCATCCAATGCCGGTTTCAGGTCGATATGGATTTCATATCGCCGCTGTGGCAAATACTTCATATGGCAGCTGGCGCTGAGCACCAGCGGACCGGAAAGCCCAAAATGTGTGAACAACAGCTCTCCCTGTTCTTCAAAACACGCTTTCCCTTCCTCTAAAAGCGTCAGTTTGGCATTTTTAAGCGATAATCCCTGCATGGCATGAACCCACGTTTCCTGTGTCTCCACTGGCACCAGCGAGGCTCGCGGCGGCACAATCGTATGTCCCAATCTCTGCGCCATTCGGTATCCATCGCCAGTAGACCCTGTCAACGGATAACTTTTTCCGCCCGTAGCAAGAATCACGCTGCGACAGGGAATTTCCATTCCATTTTGTAGCCGTACGCCGCATACGCTATCTTGCTTCATCAAAATTTCTTCCGCCTGCCCTTGAACATATTTCACGCCGTTTTCTCGGCAAAATCGAATCATCGCATTTACAATATCAATTGCTTTGTCACTTTGTGGAAAGATTCGTCCACCGCGTTCTGTTTTCAGCGGTACGCCCCATCGCTCAAAAAACGTGACCGTATCTTCATTTGTAAATCCGCGAAACGCGCTGTACAGGAATTTCGCGTTCCCCGTTATCTGCCGCATCATTTCTTCCATATCGACGGCATTTGTCACATTGCAGCGGCCTTTTCCCGTAATACGCAATTTGCGCCCCAACATTTTATTTTTTTCCAGCACTGCCACACTAATGTTGGCTTCTGCAGCGGTTCCCGCCGCCATCATGCCTGCCGCTCCGCCACCTATTACGATACACTCCGGCATAGGCATCCTCACTTTCTCCTTTGCACATCTTCATATTTTTCATAGACTTCATATTCGTCCCATATGTGTTCCAAATGTTCAAATGTCCTTGAAACTTCCTCTTTCTTTCGCATCCCAATTGCCACAATTAATGCATTAATTACGCTGAGCGGCGCTACCAGAGAATCTACAAACGATACCATGTCGCTGCGCGCCGTCAAGCGGTGCGTCGCGTACTGATTGATGGGAGACGATTCACTATCGGTAATTGCCACGATATTGCTGCCACGGCTTTTGGCATACTGCACCGCTTTCACAGTCCGTTTGGAATAACGTGGAAAGCTGAGTGCAATCAGCACATCCCGCTCGTCAATCCGCATAATCTGCTCAAAAACCTCGCTCACACTGGTCACATCAATCATACAGACATCCTC
>CBCTHD010000326.1:0-3409 GCA_965146615.1 uncultured Clostridia bacterium | reverse complement strand
GGCATTAATGACTTTTGCGTCAATATGAAAGCTGTTTAAAATGGCAATCAGCTTTTCTGCACCGGCTTTAAGTTCCGCCATTTTTCCCGTGCTGACCGGCGGCGGAGACTTGTGCAGCAGACTTGTGTCGGGATAAATATATTCCTTTTTCTCTAGTTCTTCTGTATCAATTTCTACAAAAGCAACTTCGCCGGTTTCGGCATCTATTTTCATACCATCCGGTGCTTGCATCGTCATAGGCTCTTTCGTCGCATCGTCTTCCCATGGTGGTATGTCTGTGCCCTCAGAAACAGGAATAACTTCTGTTTCTGTTATTTCGCTATCTGCAAATTCTGCATGTGTGTCGGTATGATGTGCTGCGTGGGGTTCCACAAAGGAAAAGGGAATGGCAGCTTCAAAAGAATCTGTTTCGTTATCGTTTGTTGTTGTCTGCGCTGATTTCGCAGAAGCCGCGAACCAGTCATATTCTTCATCAAAATCGTCTTCCACCGGCGGCGTTGCCGCATAATCCGCTTCAATCGGGTCATATGTAGGCTGCGGGGCGGTTGTGTCTAAAGGGTCGTCTAACGTTGCGACAGTCTCCAATTGTTCGGGCACCTCTTTTTTTCGCCGTTTTTTATAACGGTCCGCCTTGGAAGGTAAATCGTCAAAGTCCGGCGTGGGAATATAGACGTCCGTTTTAGAGGTAACAGGCGGAAGAGTCTGTTCGTCGAATTCTCGTACGGACTGAGAAAATTCTTTAGCAAACTGCGAAGAATTACGGATTGCTTTACCAATCATTGCAAGGATTGACACTTCAAAGAGCAGTACAATCATAATCAGAAGCAACATGAGGAATAAAATAAACGAGCCCGCAACGCCAAGCAAGGAAATAGCAGGGTCAGCCACGATGCCGCCAATAACACCGCCGCCTATTCCCTTGATACCATTGGTCATCAGTGCTTCCAAACCGCCCGGCATGACAGGGTTGGAAAAACGATACATGTAATGCTTTAAAATCGCAAGCTCAACCGGCATGAGCCCGATAACCCATAGTTTTAGCGGTGTATGCCGTTTTTTGGTAACCAACACATAAATAGCTGCAATCAGCGCAAGAGGAATCAAAAATGCTACGTCGCCAAACAGACCGCGCAGTAAATTACTTAAAGCATTTCCAATTGTGCCGCCGGACGAAAACCAGACGCTGACGATGACAAACAACGTAAGTGCCAAGCAGACAATAGCGATAATTTCATTTTTAAACGGAAACCCTTCCGCCGCTTTTTTCTGTCCCTTTTTGGCAGCAGGTTTCCGCTTTGCCGTTTTAGTGGTTGATTTCTTTTTCGTTTGTGTAGCCATGTGGGTAATAGACCTCCCATTATATGGTGCCGGGATACTGACCCGGCCATATGTATTCTCAAAATGTTGTTATCCGCACGTAATCAAAGTTGGATAAGGCTTTTTTATGACAGACATATATTTTTATTATAACATAAAACAAAACAAAAGACCAGCCCTTTTTTCTGCAAAGATGTGACTTTTTTTGCAATGGAAAAATGATTGTTTACTTGACAATTTGCGGGAACTATTGTAATATTATCATGGTAATAAACAAAACTTCCGGTCACATGTGAAATGAGCTTATATTTAGGGGGAATAGAGCAGAAATCTAGTTTTTAGGCTAGGCTTTTTGACTAGCAAGAGGGAAGGATTAGGTGTGGAAGCAATGGTAAAAGGTGTGAAAGTTTTTATTCCGGCTATAGAGGATATGGACTTTTTCTATTGGTTTGTGGACATGTGCGTGGACTATGGGTACGATACTATCATGATGGAAATTGGCGGCGCTATGGAATACAAGCGGCATCCTGAAATCAATGAAGCATGGACCCGATACTGCAAAAAATTTACTGATTATCAAGGACAAAGTTTGGATTATCAGGATTCATTTACCATGGCGAAAGACTCCATTCACTGTGAGAATGGCGGTGGCACTTGGGTAAAGCAGGAGATATTAAAGGATATCGTGGCATATTGCAAAGAAAAGGGGATTGAATTGATTCCGGAGCAGCCCACGCTGTCCCATTGTGATTACCTTTTGCAGGCGTATCCAGCGTTGGCGGAGTTTCATGACGAACAGCCGGATACCTATTGCCCGCAAAATGAAAAGGTATATGAGATTGTTTTTGATTTGATGGAGGAAATCATTGAGGTGTTCCAGCCCAAAATGATAAACATTGGGCACGACGAATATTATACGGTGGGACTTTGTAATCAATGCCGAGGGAAGGCGCCGGAAGACTTATATGCAAATGACATTATTCGAATTTATGACTATTTAAAGAACCGTGGGATTAAAACAATGATCTGGGGAGAAAAATTGTTGAACGCCTATTCCAAAACAGGAAAGGACTGGGGCGGCGCACATAGAAAAATATACAACCGAAAAGGGGAATTTCTACACGAAGTGCCCGCCATATATCCTGCAATTGATAAGATTCCAACGGATATTGTAATTTTGCATTGGTATTATTATGTAAGACAACATTTTGAGCAAGAACTGCTGGACCATGGTTTCCCTGTGATTTACGGCAATTATAATCCGGAGGGAATGTATCAGTTTCAGGAACGTATGGCCAAGGGAATCGGTGGATTTTTCATTTCCAATTGGAGCAAGCTGAACCGGGAGCATATGCAGCGGAACGGTATTTTTGCCCATATGGCTTATGGAGCAAAAATGTGTGAGCCGGATTATGATGAAAACCGCTTTGGGGATAATTTTATTGAAGTTACAGATAGACTGTACCAATACTTTAATAAAGAAACTTTGGAGGGGAATTACATAGAAATCATGCACAATACTAATGTTTTTTATGATCATCATTCCTTTGTGGATGGGTACACGATTGATAAGGAAAAGGATTATTTGGGAAGCTACCACATTCATTTTGAGGATGGAAGTGAAAACAGTGTGCCTCTGTTTTACGGACTAAATATTGGAAATGAGAACTGTAATTTTGAGCGGGACATGGACCAGGAATTTGATGTTCTCAATCTGGCACCCCAACTGCTGGAGCCATCAGCAACCTGCCGGTATCACTACGACGGAGAGAAAATGTGGTACATTATTTGCATAGGAACGGAAAAAGAAGTAAACCATGTGACGTTTGAAGCTGCGGCGGGAAAAGAGGGAGCAGTAGACTTTCAAGTGCTTTAAACGACTTAAAATGGTACAAATTTTGTGCAAAGTCCGTTTTTTCAGTGTACACAAGGTTGCGGCAAGCAATTTTTGTGAAATGGAACGAACGGGCTTTTTACATTCTTCAAAACATTTTCTGCTTTGCAACATCCAGAGAATTTGCGAATCATGGAAAAACGTGTATAATTTGCAATGTCAGAGCAATTGTTTTGCTTGACAATTCTGCGAAACTCT
>CBCTHD010000325.1:0-3443 GCA_965146615.1 uncultured Clostridia bacterium | reverse complement strand
CAGCTTATCAATACTTTCAAGATAATCCCTGCGGCATCCCTCATAATAATCGGGAAAGCTCGGAACCAATGAATTGGCCCCTGCGCCACCGAACATACCAACCCGATACCGTTGGCCGTCCTCCTCTGTATCAAAGAAAAAGGAAATGGTTCCCAGCGTGTGCCCAGGCGTATCTGCACAGCGTATCTGTACATTTCCTAAACGGATCATATCTCCGTCCGACACGAGAATATCCGGCGAAAATAACTCCTTCTCTGCCAGAAACGGTGCGTCTTTTTTCCCGATAACCGTTTTTGCACCACTCAAATGCGACAATGCCGCCGTTGCGCCTGTATGGTCAATATGCCAATGGCTATTTAAAATGTAACGAATGTCACGCGTATCAAATCCCAGTCGGTAGATGGAGTCAACGACCATATACAAGGTATTCTGATATCCGGTGTCAATGATAATCAATCCGTCTCCTGTATCAATCAAGTGCGAGGACGCCTGATACGTCCCCACGAAATACACCGAACCAATCAGCCGGAACGGTTCCATATACCCATCCCACGGCTTATTAATTTTCTGTCTTGGATACAATGTGCTCCCCTTCTTTCTGCAACATAAAATCAACTTTTAATCCGTCTGAACTATACCCCTATGTAAATTTTTTAAACAGCAGATATTCTATCGTATCCTAATGCATATGTCAAGAACTATTTCAATATTTTAGCAATAGGGGTGTGTAGGTTTACAATTTACAAAAGCCTTACCAGTTCATCACCAACCTGTGCCGTAGTGGATTTCCCACCCATGTCCGGAGTTAATATCTTTCCTTCTGTCATAACGTTCTCCATCGCAGAAAGCAGATTTTTTCCCCACTCCTCATAGCCAAAGAAATCCAACATTTGACTTGCCGACCACACCGCCGCCAAAGGATTTGCAATTTGCTTCCCTGCAATATCCGGCGCACTGCCATGTATCGGTTCAAACATGGAAGGGTATTTGCGTTCGGGGTTAATATTCGCACCTGCTGCCAAGCCCATACCGCCGGAAATTGCCGCACCTAAATCGGTTATAATGTCACCGAATAAATTGGAAGTAACCACGATTTCAAACCGCCCGGGATTCTTGACAAAGAACATGGATGCCGCATCTACCAGCAGAGAGTCCGTCTTGACTTCAGGATATTCCTTGCCTATCTCCGCAAAGATACTGTCCCAAAACACCATAGAATAATTCAGTGCGTTTCCCTTTGAAATGCTGGTGAGCTTTTTGCCTTCGCGCTTTGCCGTTTCATAAGCATAGCGAATGATTCGCTCCGTTCCCTTGCGGGAAAAAACGCTCGTTTGCAGTACGACCTCATTCGGCTTGCCGCGGAACAACCAATTTCCTTCACCCGCATATTCGCCTTCACTGTTTTCGCGAATCACAAGCATATCAATATCCTTGCGACTGACATCCTTTAGTGGGCAAGGTGCGCCCTTGAGAAGTTTAACGGGCCGCAGATTGACATACTGGTCAAATGCATGGCGGATCGTCAACAGCAAATCCCAAAGCGAGATATGATCCGGTACCCCGGGATAACCAACTGCACCCAAATAAATCGCATCAAACTCCGAAAGCTGCTGAATACCATCTTTCGGCATCATTTCTCCATGTTCCAGATAATATTGGCACCCCCACGGGAAATATGTAAACGTAAATCGGAAACCGCCGTCTAACTCAGCCGCTCTGTTCAACACCTTTATACCCTCTGCCAGCACCTCCGGTCCAATTCCGTCTCCTGCAATCACTGCTATTTTATATGTTTTCATGTTTCTCTCTCCTTACGTATGATCGTGTTAAAATTAGTATGCGGCGGTATCCCGTCCTTGCGTTACACCGCCGCGTTATCACAGTCAAAAGATAAACAATGCTATTTTTCTGCCTTTAGAGCGTTTAAAAGTTTCAGTCTATCCTTTGAAAATCCACAGAATATTCAGTCTTCACTTGTAAGCAACAGCACGGTGTTGGGCTGCAGGTGTATCTCTGCTGCCACTGCGTCCAACGTCCCTGTCATCTCGTTGTCATGCGTTTTATCCAACAAATACTGTCTGATTGTCTTCTGTTTCAGTCCATTGAATTGTAATTGCAGCTTTTTAGCGGGCATATTCTCCTCATCCGTATAATAGCTGATCAACACTGCTGCATTGCCGCTGTCATCCACAGCGCCAATGGCATAAATATCAGCAGCAGAAGTTTCACAGGAAATCTGTGTACCTTTTTGGTATAGCTTGTGGAACATCTTAAAGGGATAGTAGCCCTTCAGGGGACGGCAAGTATAAAAGTCAAACAGCCCGTTAAAAACGCAGGGACGTGCATCATAATACATAAGCATATCCGCATTGCTGTTCTGACCCTCACACATGCAGGCAGCGGTAAAGGCAGCGCCCTTCATCCCGATCATGGTCTCTATCGTTTTGGGAAAATCCGTACCCCAGTCCTTGACGTAGTTCCATTCGTTGAGGATACTTTCTGTTTCTGTATAACCGTAGCGGTCAAGGATTTCCCGTATTTTGGCTGCACTTTCCATAAAATGCCGTGGATTGACCGTATACAAATGCCACGAGAGAAAATCCAGCGGTATCCGTTCGTCCCGGGTCAGTCGGTCAAAAAAACCGGTCTGCCATTTCTCATTCCACGCACCTGCCAACGCAGGACCGCCAATTTTCAAATGCGGAAAACAGTTTTTTAGATGGGTGGCGGCAATGGCGTATAATTCATAAAACTCTTTGGCCGTGCCGCCCCAGTTTCGCTTGTTCGCCGCATCGTCCGCATCTAAATCCGGCTCGTTCCAAATTTCCCAGTACTCGATATCCATATGAAATCCATCTGCCCAGCCCGCGGTATAATGCCGAATGATATGCTCGCAGATGACTGCCCATTTATGAAAATCCTTTGGCGGCAGCGTTCCGTATTTCTTGACGCCGTGCTCGATTTTAGAACCCAGTCTATAAAAGGTCTTTGCGCCGGTCTCCTCTATGGTCTGCAGGTAGCGATCGGTGACTGCAAAATCATAGGATTCCGGTTCCAGCGGATCCGCGTCGAAGTCCGGAAAAACTGCGTAAATATCCACGGTATGCTCTCCGCCATAATCTGCACAAAACGATGCATCATGGTTTCTGACGTAGGGAATCCCTGCTGCCCTGTATTCCAACAGATTTGACCGGGCCTGACTCCCTTTTTTATGTACCGGTCCGTTGTTTACCGCGTGCATCGGCTTGATCGGTCCCAACGGCTTGCACAAATTCAATGCGAGCGTATCCATTTATACAACTCCTTCTACGTAGAGTATTTTATAAATCAGTAAACGTTGTAAAGAACGAAAATCAACAAACGTCTAGAGGCACTGGTCTTCCGACGCCTTTAACGTTACGATTTCCAGATGATGTAAATAATCTTTGCCGCGTCTTCCCGAA
>CBCTHD010000324.1:0-3461 GCA_965146615.1 uncultured Clostridia bacterium | reverse complement strand
TTCCGATTGTAGAAAATCAGTGGAATAAAATCACGATAGATTCTACTTCTGGCGAATTTACAAAAATGATGGTAGAAACTTCCGTGACAGCAATTCACTATGGAATGAACAGTGTTTCAAAACTAATCTTTGGCAGCGAGGGAGACGGTGGCAAAGCGTACATTGACAACGTAAACGTTCGAACATTTAAACCTTCAGTATCAAATGTGTCGTTGACCCAAACAGAACGCGTTTTTGCGGCAGACTATTTATTTACAGATTACTCCGGCGCAAATGAGGGAAATAGCATCATTGCGTGGTCGGTATCAGGGGACGGAGAAACCTTTGAGACAATTCCGGGGGCAACCGGAAAAACGCTGGAAATTACAGATGAGCAAGTAGAGCACTGGTTTAAGGTTTCTGTCACGCCAGTCAACGCAGCGGGTGTAACAGGTGAAACAGTGACAAGTGCAGCGGTACAAGAGACAAAGCTCTCTAGTCCTAAAATTCGGAATTTATCCATGGTAAGTGCAGCGGGCGCAGACGGATTGACAACGCATACGGTAACGTATGAATATGTAGCGCCGGAGCTGGGCAGCGCCGCCGGAGAAGCGGAAGGCGAAACTTCTGTGGTATGGTACATAGGAGATAGTGCAGATGGCCCCTTCACACAGATAGCAGATGCAGAAGAGTACACGGTGACAAAGGAGCAAATCAAGAAATATCTGAAAGTAGTGATTGTTCCAAAAACCATTAACGGTGTAAGCGGCGGAGAATATAGTGTGGTAAAACAAGATACCACTTCCTTGGCGCCTATTTTCAATGAAGCGGATACGGAAAAGAAAATGAAAGCGGTCATTGACCAGTACGCGGGCGTTTTGGGATATGGGGACCGCCTGGCGGCTTTGCCGGAGGTAGATGTGGAACTATTTGTGAAACTCATGATGAAACAGTATGCATCTGACGATGAAATAACAAGTGCACTGGAATATGCCTATACCACGTCTGCACAAGGAGATCCGATCATCTATAAAGTGCTGGAAACAGCGGGATTTGAGTCTGGTTCCTGGACGGTGGACTCTGGAAAAACTGCCTTGAAGGAAAAAGAAAATCCATTGGCAAGAGAAGGGAACAGACTGGCGGAGACGTCTGGTTCTACTACGGACACGGGCGTATACAAGTTTGAAAATATGGGTCGCTATAAATACATTATGTATTTTTATGACAGCGGTGGAGCAGGAGCTGTAGCGCTAATGGAAATTACTTGCGGCAATACTACGCTTATGCTGACGTTCCGCCCGGATCAGTCTAAAGGTTACTATACAACCAGGGTAAAACAGGGAGATCCATTTGTGTCAACGGGAATTATGCGCTCAGAAGGATGGCATAGGGTGGAATGGGATTATTCAGATGAAAAGAATTTAACCATTCTGCTGGACGGCGCTGTGGCATATGACAGTAAAAACACAAGTGAAAAGGATACCTATATTGGCAATCCGTCTCAAATCAGAGTAGGTAACATTTGGGGAAGCGGCGTTGGAGGATCGGATAGTTCGTTGACTTGGTTCGATGCTCTTTCTGTACTGGAATACAATGTTGTTCCGACCATTAAAGATGTGTCCATTACGCAAAACAAAGAACGGCTGACTGCCAACGGCTCTTTTGAAGATGTTTCAGGTGCAAAAGAGGGCAATCACGACTACCAGTGGTATGTAGCTGATATGGAAAATGGAGAATATACCAAAATATCGGGAGCAACAAGCAGAACATTGAATTTGACAAAAGATGATGTAGCAAAATATTTCAAAGTGGAAATTACACCGAAAAATGCGGATGGACGGCAAGGCGTGCCTGTCATGAGTGGAGTCTACCAAGAAAATTATCTGCAAACACTGGCGCCGTCTGTGACAAATGTCCGCGTGTCGGGCACCCCGACGCAAAATAACACGGTCTCGGCAGAGTATACCTATCAGCAGGGAACCTCCGGTTTGCCGGAATATGAGGAAAAAGCGCGTTATAGCTGGTATGTATCCGATACAGAAAATGGCACATACGTAAAAATTGCAGGAGCAGACAAAAAGGAGTATACCTTTACCGTAGCCGATGCCATGAAATACTTCAAGGTTGGCGTCAGCGTGGTAGAAAAAGAAGGAGAGACGGAAGAAGGCAGAGTAAGCCCAATCGTGTTTAGCGCGCCGGTGAGAAATACTTCTGATGTGCTGTGGGTGGTGCGCAATGCAGACGCAACGCAGCTAAAAGAACTCTTCCCGAGTTACGTAGATGGGTTGGGGCTGAGTAGCAAATTTGCCGGTCTGAGCGAGACAACCATTCTGAATATTTACAGAGGGATTGCGAAGAAATCGTATGCTTCTGAAAGTGATTTGAAAAAAGCGATTGACGAAATAATCAGTGGTATCTCCACAAAACCGGGTACCGGCGGAAGCTCCGGTGGCGGTACTGGCGGTGGCTCCGGCGGCGGAACAGGAGGCGCTGGAGGAGGGAATTCTTCCAACGATTCTAGTTTGTTTATTGAACCGCAGCCATCAGTGCCAGTGAAGGAAAAATTTACTGATTTAGGTACGGCGGAATGGGCACGGGAAGCCATTGAGTATTTGTCAGAAAAAGAATATGTAAAAGGAAAAGCTGCCGGACTGTTTGCACCGGACGACAATGTGACAAGAGCAGAATTTGTGACGATTCTAATGCGGAGCATGGAATTAAGTTTGGAGGATCCGACAGGAGCGTTTGACGATGTGGCGGTTACAGATTGGTTCTATCCTTACGTAGCAAAAGCGGCAGGTCTGGGGTTGGTAAAAGGAAAGGACGAAAAGCATTTTTGTCCGGACGATTTCATTACCAGAGAAGAAATGGCAGTTTTAGTTTACCGGTTTGCAGTTTATACAGAAAGACAGTTTGAAACTGGAGAAACTGCGGCGTTTGCGGACGCGGCTCACATTGCAGACTATGCCAAAGAGGCTGTAGAGGTGCTGAGTGCCAACGGTGTTATCAATGGTATTGGCGGCGGATATTTTGACCCGCAGGGCGTTTCTACCAGAGCCATGGCAGCACAGATGGTATATCGTATCATTATAAAATAAACAAGATGACTGACGGTATGCGGCATTTGCCGCATACCACAGTCATAGGGAAAGAGGGATGCGGTTTGAAAAAAATTTGCTTTATTTTGTCTTTTTCTATTCTCATTTCTACACTTTTTGTGGGAAATGTGAGTGCTGCACAGATATTACAAGAGGATTTTGAATCAGGAACTTTTTCGCAGGAATGGACGGTTGTAACCGACAAAAATCCTGTGGCCGTTAGCGAAGAAAAGGCGCATGGTGGAACATACAGCGCAAAGATTGGGAAAAACAGCGTACAACGCTATGCCATTTCTTTGACACAAAAAACGGTGAGTATATGGTTATATGATGATGAATCTTATGATAAAACTTGCGGCGTAATTAAACTAACAGATGGGGATA
>CBCTHD010000323.1:0-3477 GCA_965146615.1 uncultured Clostridia bacterium | reverse complement strand
TAGATTTAACAAAACATCAGTACAATGAGTATGCAAAAGGAAAATGAATATGAAGCAAAGTAGGAGGAAAATCAAATGAAAGCAAAAAAACGTTTAGCAGCGCTTATACTGGGAGGTCTTTTGGTATTTTCAATGGCAGGTTGCGGCAATGATCAATCCGCTACGGATGACACAACGTCCAGCGGAAGTGCACCCACTTCAACATCCACTTCCGTTTCAGGTAATGTCACTGGCTCCGGGTCTTCGGCATTGTTGCCGCTGGCAAAGGATGCAGCGGAAAAATTCAAAGAAAAAAATCCTGATGTATCTATTACTCTAAATGCCGGCGGGTCGGGTACCGGACTTAAGCAGGTTGCAGATGGCTCTGTGGACATCGGAAATTCTGATGTAGAAGCGGAAAGTAAATTGCAGCCAGAACAAGCGCAGCAATTGGTAGACCATAAAGTGTGCGTGGTAACGATGGCGCCCATTATCAACAACGACCTGGCAGAAACAGTCAAGAGCTTGACCCAGGAACAGCTCATTCAAATATTTACAGGACAGGCAACGAACTGGAATGAAGTCGGCGGTCCCGATGAAGAAATTGTTTTGGTGACACGCCCCTCTACATCGGGAACGCGGGCATTGTTCCAGGAATATGCACTGAACGGACAGGAAGAAGCTACGAATGCATCTCTGGAAACAGATGATTCCGGCACATTACTGCAAAGCGTTGCCAGTCAAAAAGGTGCGATTGGCTATGTAGCGCTGAGCTACTTGGTGAACAACGATACCGTTTCCACTGTGGCAATTGACGGAGTAGAGCCGACCTTGGAAAATACCTATAACGGCAGCTATCCGGTCTGGGGCTATGAACACATGTATACAAAAGGTGAGCCGGAAGGTGCAGTGAAAGCGTTTATTGAATATATCATGTCTGACGAATATGGAACAGAAGTAGAAAAACAAGGATACAATGTCACTTCCAAAATGCAGGTATCCAGATAATAGAAAAGGCGCCGGAAGAACAGGCAGAACAAAGATTGTTTCTGCCTGTTTCTTTTGAGGTGAAGCCCGTTACGGAACGAAAGGAAGTGGCAAAAGATGTTTAAAAAAGAATACTTGGGGAGAACGATTATTACAGTATGCGGTTTGGCAATGATTCTTTTAACATTAGCAATAGGCGCCTTTCTGATTTATAAGGGGATGGGGACGTTTACAACTTATGGTCACAGTGTGTGGGAATTTTTGTTTTCTTCCCAGTGGGCGCCGGCCGATACGTTTGAAGGCGGCGGAAAAGTAGGTGCGGCAATTTACATTGTAGGCTCTCTTTCCACTTGTGCACTGGCGTTGCTGATTGCAACACCCTTCAGCATTGCGGCGGCAGTCTTCATGACAGAAATCGCGCCCAAGATAGGAAAATCTGTTTTCCGTCCGGCAGTGGAAATTTTTGTGGGAATCCCCTCTGTTGTCTATGGTTGGATTGGTCTGACGGTGCTGGTGCCGGCAATCAAAGAACTGTTTAACCGACCCTATGGATATTCTGTCTTAGCGGCGGGCATTGTGCTGGCGGTGATGATTTTTCCCTCCATCACTAGCGTAGCGGCAGACGCAATCAAAGCCGTGCCGGATGACTATCGGCAGGCGGCATATGGGCTGGGGTCCACGCGCTGGCAGATGATTTATAAAATTGTGCTGCCCACCGCAAAATCCGGTATTTTTTCCGGCATTATTCTGGGACTGGCACGGGCGTTTGGCGAGGCGCTTGCTGTAGCAATGGTCATAGGAAAAACACGCGCATTTCCGACCAGTTTGCTGTCTCCGACAATCAATTTAACCAGTGCCATCGCGTCCGACATGGGCGGTGCGGCGGAAGGCGGGGAATATAACATTGCCCTGTGGACAATGGCGTTACTCTTGTTCCTGATTTCGATTTTCTTTATTTTTATTGTCCACATGATCAACCGGAAAAGGTTGGAAAATGTATGAAAACGACCTATAAACGTGCAAAAGCAACGGATAAAGCTATGACTGTGATATTTTATACGGTTGCCGGTTTTTTTCTTCTTCTGTTGTTGGCGTTTGTTGCCTATGTTTTAGTACAGGGGTTTCGAGACTTCGATCCATCGCTGCTTTCTTTTAACAGCAAAGGCATTGGCAACCAGTTGTTTAATACGATCTACTTAGTGTTTTTGGCACTCGTTGTCAGCGTGCCAATCGGGGTGGCAGCGGGCATTTATATGGCGGAATACGCGAAGAATAAACGGCTGACAAAGTTTCTGCGCATTTGTATTGAAACATTATCTTCCCTGCCATCGATTGTAGTTGGACTGTTCGGATATCTCGTATTTATCATTATGACAGGAGCAAAATGGAATTTGATGGCGGGCGCATTGGCAGTTTCCATTTTGAGTTTGCCGCTCATTACAACCGTGACGGAAGATGCGCTGCGCGAGCTTCCCGCTTCCTATAAAGAAGGCAGCTATGGGTTGGGCGCAACCCATTGGCAGACGATTGTCCGCGTTCTTCTACCCGCCTGTGTTCCAAGGATTATTACGGGCGTTATTTTGGCGGCGGGGAGAGGTTTTGGAGAAGCAGCTGCACTGCTTTATACAGCGGGCATGAGTACGGACATCAACTGGTCTAACTGGAACCTGCTTTCGACAAGCTGTCCACTCAATCCATTCCGACCCGGAGAAACGTTGGCGCTGCATATCTGGGCATCGCGGACGGAAGCGCTGGCGCCCAATGCTACACAGATTGCAAACTTTTCATCCGCAGTTTTGATTATCCTGGTCTTTGTGTTCAGCATTGCTGCGCGCATGATTGGGAGACGGTTAGACCGGAAATTGGCGGGAAGCGGAAAATAGAACGGAGGAACATGAGATGAATACAGTGTTTGATGTCAAAAAGCTAAACTTATATTATGGCACCTTTAAAGCGCTGGATCAGATTGATATGCAGATACCAAAGCATGAAATCACAGCGTTTATCGGACCATCAGGCTGCGGAAAATCGACATTTTTAAAAACCATTAACCGCATGAATGATTTGGTGGAGGGGGTACAAATTGAAGGGTCGATTCACATGGAGGGCGTAGACATCTACCGTGATATGGATGCGATTGCGCTGCGCCAGCGGGTAGGGATGGTGTTTCAGCAACCCAACCCATTCCCCATGAGCATTTATGACAACATTGTTTATGGACCTAAGGTGCAGGGAATACGAAAAAAAAGCATATTAGATGAAATTGTTGAGAAAAGTCTGCGGCAGGCGGCAATTTGGGACGAGGTAAAAGACCGGCTGAAAAAAAGTGCACTGTCCCTATCCGGTGGACAGCAGCAACGCATTTGTATTGCGCGTACGTTGGCAAATGAACCGGAAGTAATCTTGATGGATGAACCGACTTCCGCATTGGACCCTATTTCTACGTCTAAAATAGAAGATTTAGCAGTAATGTTAAAAGAAAACTCTACCATTATTATTGTCACGCATAAC
>CBCTHD010000322.1:0-3485 GCA_965146615.1 uncultured Clostridia bacterium | reverse complement strand
TCTTCGCTGGACCAGATTGGACCGTTGGCAAAAAGCGCGGAAGATGTGGCATATATCATGAACCGGATTACAGGGCACGACAACATGGATTCCACTTCGTTAGATATTGCCTATCCCGATTATACCAAATCGTTGCAAGGCGATGTAAAAGGACTGAAAATTGCGCTGGTGCGCGAATATTTTGACGGCGCGGACGCGGAAGTGGATGCAGCGGTCAAAGCGGCTGTGAAACAACTAACAGATATGGGAGCGCAATGTGATGAAATTTCCATGCCTGTTACGGACTATGCGCTTCCGGCATATTACATCATTTCCTCCTCCGAAGCAAGCTCCAATCTGGCACGCTATGACGGCGTGAAATACGGTTTCCGGGCGGAAAACTTTGACGACTTGACGGATATGTATTTCAAAACGCGCGACGAGGGATTCGGTGATGAAGTGAAGCGTCGCATCATGCTAGGCACTTACGCGCTTTCCAGCGGATACTATGACGCCTATTACAAAAAAGCGCAGCAGGTGCGCACCATGATTAAACAAGGGTTTGACAAGGTGTTTGAAACATATGACGTGATCGCCAGCCCCGTTTATCCGACGACGGCATTTGGTATCGGGGAAAAAACGGACGACCCGGTTAAAATGTATGCGGGCGATTTGTGTACCGTTTCGGTGAACATTGCAGGGCTGCCGGGCATTTCGCTGCCTTGCGGGTTTGACGGAAAGGGGCTGCCGATTGGCTTGCAGCTGATTGGCAAACCATTTGGGGAAGAAACGTTGCTCCGTGCGGCACATACATTCCAGTGTGCGACGGATTATCATAAAGGAGGTGTGCAGGCATGAGCGAATATGAAGCGGTCATAGGAATTGAAATGCATGCCGAGCTTTCCACCAAGACGAAAATTTATTGCGGCTGCATAAACGAATTTGGCGGGGAAATCAACACCCATTGCTGTCCGGTTTGCACGGGTATGCCGGGAACTCTGCCGGTGCTCAACGAAAAAGTGGTGGAATATGCCATTAAAGCGGGTTGTGCATTGAATTGCTCCATTGCGGAACTCAGCAAACAGGACCGGAAAAACTATTTTTATCCCGACCTTCCCAAAGCATATCAGATTTCGCAGTTTGATATTCCGCTGTGCGCGGATGGATATGTGGACATTCCGTTGGAGAGCGGAACTAAACGTATTGGTATTACACGTATTCATATTGAGGAAGATGCGGGGAAATTACTGCATGACGCGTCTGATACCGATTCCCTGGTGGATTTCAACCGCTGCGGCGTGCCGCTGATTGAAATTGTGTCGGAGCCGGATTTGCGCTCCAGTGAAGAAGCCAGAGTGTATCTGGAAACCTTGCGTTCCATTTTACAGTACATTGACGTATCCGACTGTAAAATGCAGGAAGGATCTATTCGATGTGATGTAAACGTGTCCATTCGGCCCAAGGGACAGAAGGAATTTGGCGTGCGCAGCGAGATGAAAAACGTCAACTCGTTCCGCGGCGCAATCCGCGGCATTGAATATGAAATCGCACGGCAAACCGCGCTGCTGGAAGCGGGAGAGCAGGTTGTGCAGGAAACGCGGCGCTGGGACGATGGAAAAGGCGAAAGTGTGTCCATGCGCTCCAAAGAGGAAGCACAGGATTACCGGTATTTCCCGGAACCTGACCTCATGCCTATCCGCATTGAAAGAGAAACAGTAGAAAAAATCCGGCAGGAGTTGCCGGAGCTGCCCCATGTGAAACGGGCGCGGTACGTGAGCGAATTAGGACTGCCGGAATATGACGCGGGCATCTTGACGGAATACCGTCCGACTGCGGAATTTTTTGAGGCAGCGGTGGCGGCGGGCGCGAGCGCAAAGGGCGCGTCCAACTGGATTATGGGCGACATTTCCCGTATTTTGAAAGAAAAAGATAGTTTGATTGATGATATTCCATTTTCACCGCAGCAGCTGGCGGAAATGATACAACTGATTGAGAGCGGCGCAATCAGCAATTCCGCGGGGAAAAAGGTTTTGGAGACGTTGTTTGAAACGCCGAAATCTCCCAAACAGATTGTGGAAGATTTGGGACTGGCGCAAATCAGCGACGAGGGTGCGCTGCAAAAAATGGTGCAGGACGTGCTGGACCAGAACCCGCAGTCCATTGAGGATTACAAAGCAGGAAAAGACCGCGCCATCAAATTCATGATGGGACAGGTCATGAAGCTGTCCAAAGGAAAGGCGAATCCGCAGGCAGTAAACGCGCTGCTGAAG
Source organism: uncultured Clostridia bacterium (assembly GCA_965146615.1). Classification (GTDB taxonomy): domain Bacteria; phylum Bacillota; class Clostridia; order RUG12999; family RUG12999; genus JAAWTG01. The sequence goes on along the minus strand of CBCTHD010000322.1, from coordinate 1,236 downwards.
GAAGAACTGGACAAGAGATAGGAAAAGGGGATTACATGGTTATTTTAGGGATTGATCCCGGTGTGGCAATCGTGGGGTACGGTGTGGTAGATTACACGGGCAACCGGTTTAAGACGATTGACTATGGCGCAATCACCACACCGGCCAAAACAAAATTGACCTCCCGTATCAAAACGATTTATGAGGAACTCCGGTTGCTGCTATACAAATATAAGCCCGAGGTGATGGCGGTGGAGGAACTATTTTTCAACACCAACACCACCACGGCTATGGCGGTAGCGCAGGCGCGCGGCGTGATTCTGCTTGCGGCAACGAATGAAGCTGTCCCGGTGTATGAATATACGCCGCTGCAAATCAAACAGGCTGTTACCGGGTACGGGCGGGCGGATAAACAGCAGATGCAGCAAATGACAAAAACCTTGTTGGGGCTGGCGAGCATTCCCAAGCCGGATGATACAGCGGACGCGCTGGCAGTAGCCATTTGCCATGGTCACAGTCATGGCTTCGGTTCCATTTTGGGCGCGGAAAATATTTGAAAGATTGTTATGTAACGATTGCAAGGGCTTGATTTTACGTAACACTACTGTTTGTGCTTTGTTTCGATTTATGACACTGCCTATGAAATCATATCATGCGGTTGGCTAAGCAGTAAATAAAAATAGCCAAGTAACGATTTTAAAAATATTACTGATAAAATTGCAATGACCTGTGGCAAAAAATAATGAAACTATATTGGTTTGCAAAAATAAAATATGAAAGGATAATTCAAAATGAAATTATTGAAAAACTTATCTTTGTGCATGTTGGTTAGTATAATGTTAATTACAATGACCTGTCCTGCCTTCGCCTTGGACGATGGAGAGTTTAAATATACAATTCAAGGCGATGAGGTTTTTCTGACATATTATATTGGCAGCGGCGGCGACATTCAGATACCGGCATCTATCAACGGTATACCGGTAACAAAAATCAACCAAAATTGTTTTGTAGGAAATGAAAACGTAACATCCATCAGCAAACCGGGGTCAGTCAAAACATTAGAAGACAGTGCATTGGCCAGTGCGCATGCTGTGACGAAAGTTACTATAGAGGAAGGCGTTACCGCAATAGGGGATAGTGCCTTTATGAAAATGGAAAACCTGATAGAAGTAAACATTCCGGTCTCAGCGGCCGGCAATTTAGGAACAAGGTTGTTCTCGGAATGTAAAAAATTACAAAAGGTAAGCCTTCCGGAAG
>CBCTHD010000321.1:0-3486 GCA_965146615.1 uncultured Clostridia bacterium | reverse complement strand
CGCAAATGGATAGAGCTGTTCAAAAGCCTCCAGTGCCTAAACGATTATTTCAAACCTTCGGATAAACCGCAATGGGATAAAGTGATCAACAGCGATGAAATCGAAAATATCGATGAAGATGACGCTCCAGTTATAGGAATATGACCGGATAAGAGGACTATGGAGCTATATATCGAAAACGATCACCCGCTGATGGAAATTCTCCTGCAGAGAGCAGCGAAGCAGGAATTGACAGCGGAAGAAATTGTAGTGCTGGCGATTCAAAATTTTATGAAACGAGGTGAGCAGAATGCCTAAGGGAGAAAAGAAAGGTATTACCGTTAAAATTGACGCCGACCTCCACGCCGAGATCAGGCAGTATTTAGAGGAGCATAAAATGACAATGGCAGAGTTTGTTGCGCAGGCACTGGACAACGAACTCCACCCCCAATATCAAATGAAGGAGCACAACAATATGACGCAGAAGCAGTTCATCCTCGGTTTAATTGAGGAAAAATTGGAACGAGAACAAACCGAGCGTGAGAGCGTAACCGAGGCACAGGAGGACTTTACAGAACCAGATGAAGAAGAACCCGAACAGGAAGAAACAGCCGCTGTGGACGATTTGAAAGGCATTTCTGAGGACGAACAGGGAATGGACGGTTTTGATGAAGAATCCGAGGATGAATCTGAAGATGAAGAAAATGGCTTTTGTATGCAGATGTGAGGTGAATAAAAAGTAATAGTTGGGCGGCTCCCCCATGACAATCCGATTTTTTGATATGTTTGCAGGGGTTGGCGGTTTTCGCAGCGGGTTAGAAGCGGCGGGTGGTTTTGCATGCGCCGGTCACTGCGAGATCGATAAATACGCAAATCAGGCGTACAACGCTATCTACGAACCGGAAGGAGAACTGTATTTTGAAGACGCAAGAACCATTAACCCAAACGAGCTGCCCGACATCGACCTCATCTGTGCGGGATTTCCTTGTCAATCTTTTTCGATTGCTGATTTGGCGGCGATGATTGCCGGACAGTTCGGACAGCTTGCACCGATGGACGAGGAAACTGCAGACCTATTCCAGCTGTTGGCAAAGAAAATGATTACGAAAACAGAGAGAATGTAACTAACTTGTCATTATTAACAAATAGATATATGACATTTTCCCAAGTAGAACTGGGGCGTGGTAGTCTTTCGGAGTATCGCACCCCGGTTTTTCTGTTTTCATAAAAAATTCATAGCCAGGTATGAAAACATACTTGACACAAGTACGATTTCATACTATAACAGCAGTCACACAAGTATGAAAACATACTAAAAGGAGGCAAAATCATGCAGGAAAAACGAAATAACCTGTTGGCAGATTTTAATAGGCTCTACAAGGAAGAAGATGAGCTATACCACAAAGTAGCTTCAAAGATGGGGGTTCCCGACAGCGTTTTTTCCATCTTTTATCTCCTCAATGACTTGGGTGAGGGATGTATGCAAAAGGATATTTGCTATGCGGCTTTTGTAAAGTAAACAAACAGACCGTTAATTCTTCTGTTCGGAAGATGGTAGCGGACGGATATATTTATCTAAAGCAAGGACGGGGTCGAGATAAACACATTTTTTTAACCGAGGCGGGCAAGCAGTTCGTTGAAAAGTACATTGTGCCAGTTGTTCAGAAAGAAAATGAGGCGTTTACTGATCTGAAAGAGGAAGAACAAAAGGAGCTTTTACGCTTGACCAATATTTATATAGAAAGTTTGAGGACGAAGTTAAATGAACTTTAATTACACTGACCGCATAAAGCGGTTGTATTTCAGGAGGTAATGCACTATGAAAACGGTTTTACGGTTCATACGACCGTATAAGTGGATTTGCTTTTTTACATTGATAGTCATGTTTTTAGATGTTGCGGGTGGTTTGCTCATTCCAACCATCACAGCAGATATGATAAATGCCGGTATCAACGGCGGCAATATGGATTACCTGATCCGCAGCGGAATACTTATGTTGATTGTAACAATCGTTACCAGCTCTGGCGCGTTGTTGGGGAGTTATCTTGCCGCAGACCTTTCCTCTAAAATTGGCCGGGATATGCGGAACGCGCTTTATGATAAATCGCTTACTTTTTCCTCTTATGACTTTGAACAGTTTGGAACCGGCTCCATGATTACCCGCACACTGAACGATGTAAATGTTGTCCAGCAAGGCGTTGTATGGTTTATCCAAATGGTGCTGCCTGTTCCCGCGGTTTGTATCATGGGAATTGTTATGGCGTTTTCTATTGATACCATGATGGGTTTCCTGCTGACAGGAGCAACCGTTTTCATTTTGCTTCTGGCAATCTTTGTTACTCGTAAAGCTTCGTTGATTTTTGATAAGCTGCAAAAATTCCTTGATCGCATGAATGTTGTTCTTCGGGAAAATGTTACGGGTGTTCGTGTTATTCGCGCTTTCAACAAAGAAAAGTATGAAGAAAAACGGACAAGAAAATCTTTTGAGGACTATGCGGAGGCGGCAGTCAGCGCAAACCGCCTGTTTGCTGGCTTGGAGAGTATCGCCCTGTTTGCGATCAATCTGATGATTGTCATTATTCTTTGGTTAGGCGGGAATCGGATCGGCGCGGGATTTATGGAAATTGGAGATATTACCGCCCTGACGCAATATGCCATGATGATCCTTTTTTATATCATTATGGCTCAAATGGTGATGATTTTAATACCCCGCGCTATGATTTGTGTTCGGAGGATTTCCGACGTACTGCATCTTACACCGGAAATTCAAGATGGAGCTGCGTCTGTTGACAATAACCTCAGTCAAACGAAAGAAGTTGTACGGTTCAAAAACGCAAATTTCCGCTTTGCAGACGCAGACGAGAATACCTTAGAGGATTTGGACTTTACCTGTAAAAGAGGGGAAACGACTGCTATTATTGGCAGTACCGGTAGTGGAAAATCTACGGTTGCCCAAATGATTTTGCGTTTTCATGATGTTACTTCCGGCTCCGTTCTTCTGAATGGTAAGGATATTCGCAGCATGACGCAGAAAGAATTACGGGAGCATATTTCTTATGTGCCACAAAAAGCATGGCTGTTTTCCGGCACGATTGCCGATAACCTGCGGCACGGAAATGATCAGGCGACCGAACAGCAAATGAAGCATGCCTTATCAGTCGCGCAGTCTGAGTTCGTTTATGATCTGCCCGACGGTCTGTATTCTCGTGTATCGCAGGGAGGTACCAATTTCTCGGGCGGGCAAAAGCAGCGCCTTTCGATTGCGCGGGCGTTGGCGAAAAAAGCCGATCTTTATATTTTTGATGATAGCTTTTCTGCTCTGGACTTTAAGACTGACGCAGCGTTGCGGAAAGCCCTTGCAGATGAAGTAAAAGACGCGGCAGTACTGATTATCGCCCAGCGGATCAGCACGATTATGAACGCGGAACAGATTATTGTATTGGAAGAAGGGCGGATTGTGGGAATCGGCAATCACGATTTCCTATTGCAGACCTGCCCTGTCTATCA
>CBCTHD010000320.1:0-3491 GCA_965146615.1 uncultured Clostridia bacterium | reverse complement strand
ACCATTGCAGCACGCCGCTTAGAGTCCTCATCAGCGAATTCCTTGTCCAATATCCCGTCGTCGTACCACTTTCGCAAGAGCTTTATGTAATCCGCAAATTCCGGTTCATATGGCCCATACTTTACTGTACCACCTACTTGATAAAATGTAGAACCAATTCCGAATACTCCAGTAAATGGAGAAAATCTCGTAAACTGGCTGAGACTAAGCCGCAGCGACAGCGGCGATTCAATTCCCATATCTTTAAACGCATATAGCGCTTTCTCCCATTCGTCCAGTGTTTCCGGCACCGCTAATCCAGCCTTGTCTAACAAATCTTTGCGGATAATATAGGTCATGAACGTCGCCAACTTTTCATCCGGACGAATGAAGGGATACTCAAAGTATTTCCCTTTGTCTGTCATGATTTGGATCGCCCAGTCCGGATTTTCTGACAATAACCCCTTTAAGTTCGGCGAAACATTTTCTATGTATGGTGTAAGGTCGGTAAGCACACCTTCTCTGATTAGCCTTTCCGGTCCACCCGGCATGTCTGTCCAGTCCCGTTCCATGATGTCCGGCATATCGTTGGAACTCTGCAAAATGTTAAATGCCGCATCTGCTTGCCCAGCAACCGGGTGTTCAAACTTTACTTTGATGCCAGTTGCTTCTTCCAAATACGCTGCAATTTCCGTCGTATTGAAACTGGTGTTGCTTGCAGATACATGGGGACTAAGTTCCATCCAATAGCGAAGTGTTACATCTGTTTCGATCGGATAGGTATCTGGCGTTATAAATGTTAACTGTTCTTCCTCTGCTTCCTGGTTCAAACAGCCAGCAACCATCACTGCACCCATAATCGCCACTGTTGTCAGTGCAAGTATTTTCTTCATCGTACCTTTCTCCCCCTTTTCATCATGATTTATTTTGCAGCCATTTCAACACAGTATGTCTTTCTTATTTTAGTATACGAAAGTGCTCTATAAAAGTAAATGTCGAGATTTTCATAACCCATGTACACTTTTTACGATTGCACGTTCTCATGTGGGTTTGGGAGATTCTCAAAGCCAAATCAGATTTCGCTTTAGACAACAAAAAAGAGAGACATTCTGAACATAAATAAACCGACCTCCCAAAAGTTAGATCAGAAAATCTGACAATAGAGAAGTCGGTTTTTTTATGGCAAATATAATATTGCGTTTAAAATGGCAATTGTACAGGCATATTTAAATAGCGAGGGTAGTTATACTTATCTCTCCTTGGCAGGTAACGTCAATAAATTATACTGCATATTGATGCTCCCGAAGCTACTTTTCTTGCGTCTCATATGTAATCCTCCTTTTCTGTCTATAGTTTAAATATAATAAAAAAAGAGGCTTTTAGCAATAGCCAAGAATTACGATTTTGTATGGTTATTTTATAAATCAGTAAAATATCAGAATAAAATTAGTTAAAATGCACAAAAATCAGTGGTGTTTTTTTATGTTCCGTCATTCTTCCCGTGAATAATTACATTATTTATGAAACAAAACAATTCTTTTTTGAATATATTCAATCTTCCTCTTTCTAAACTTCACCTTCATTTTATACTGTAGAAACTTTTTCCAGTATACAAAAAGACAGGTAGGGATAAAACCCTACCCGCAATCATCTCGAAAAATTTGCGACATACTAAGGCGGTTTTGAACAAATTAACAATATAGACCTGCATGTCCAAAAACTCTTTTAAAGCCTTTTCCGATTAATTCATTTGCGAAAACTCCAAATGAAATTTGATAAGAATGATAGCCTGTATGCTTTCCTTTTATCATGTATACCGAACTGGAATCAGCCCTGATAAATCTTTCTCAGTACCAACACTTCACTCTATAAATCATCCATATTATAACAATTTTTGTTTCATGACTGTCTCAAGTCTTGATGCAATCTGTGCCACACCAAAAATGTTGGGGTGAACCTCATCAGCCGATATAAGCGACATATCTCCAAGCAAATCCAGTCCGTTGATGTACGTCACATTTGCATATTTTTCTGTTTGAACAACTTCCGCAATCAACCTACGCCATTTTTCCGCCTTGCCACCCTGTACATAATCGTCTATACAATAAAAGGGAGATATTACAAAAACTGGCTTTCCAGGATTCCTTCCCGCAATCTGCCGGAGCGTGTTGGAAACTCTATTCATGATTTTATCTTTCTCCCAGTCAAGTACATTGATACCCAATTCCAGCGTTGCCATATCCCATTTGCCTTTTTCGCCTTCTTTGGCTATATATTCTACGATTGCCGGCTCCATCCAACAGCTTCCAGCCATGCCGAGATTTCGTGCGTCCACACGCAGATTATGCGCCAGAACCGATACCCATGCATGAGATGCATCAATAGAATTCGAGCCATGTGTTATGGACGAACCATAGGAAAGAAGTGTTTTCTCAGGTAACTGTTTCTTTTCAGGCGGCTCAACATCACCAATAACATCTATTAACTCATATGTACCCCGATCTAAAATAACACGGACAACCTCTGGTGCAAACGGTTGATGATATTCCTCTGTAATACGGCGCAGGACAGGCATATTTTCTGATTTCTTAATCACAAAGTCACACACCTCGTCCGTCACATATTGCTTCAACTCATGATCCTCCCAGCCGCCTTGGATGCTGCCGCGAAAAATATGAAATACACCCGTTCCTTCATTTACCTTCATACGCAATGTTACTGTGTCACTTTTCATGACAAAACGCAACTCAACACCGGTAGCGCCGCGACACAATCTTTTTCCGCTATCAGATTCCATCGCTTCATAAACTTCTTGAGGTACACGCAGCCAACGAACTCCTTCTGTATCTTTGCAGTGAATCAGTTCCCCCACATTATGTATTGCTATATTTTTATAAATCATGTCCGCACCTCGTATGATAAAAGTAGTAGTTTTTAGAGTTCCTCTCCAAGAACTATGGTATCGTTATTTAGAGACTTTGGATTGGTGAATCATTCCTGTCACTCAATGATTTATCACGGCTCCAACCACAGCCTCTTCGCTACTTGTTAACCAATAAGTCAATCCCCAAAGCACGTTGTGTTATATTCAACACTTTTGTTAGAAACAATTTAAAGAAACACAAAAGCAACTTACAATAGTTTATCATAAAGCTATGGCAACCCATAATAAAACGCTGTCTCTTTTAGAAATTTCATTTCAATATTCCAAAAGTCAACAGCGTTTTAACTTGGTGGAACGTAGGGGATTCGAACCCCTGACCCCCACACTGCCAGTGTGGTGCGCTCCCAGCTGCGCTAACATCCCATGATTATATAACAAACTTATTATAGCATAATCAACCGCCAAAGTCAAGAGCGCATATCAGATATAAGCATATTTTTTTGTAGGTTTACAATAGATGTGTTACACACCGCCATATTTTATTGCGAGTAAACTCACAACAAAATATGACGGGTAAAAAAGTGTACGGAAACGTCCTAATTTGTGTTATAGTTAAGCTACCACACAA
>CBCTHD010000319.1:0-3491 GCA_965146615.1 uncultured Clostridia bacterium | reverse complement strand
GTCTTGCTGCCTGCTCTGCTGACTGCGAGACTATGTGGCAAATTGGCGTAGATGTGTTGCCGGAATACCGCCGCGCCGGAATTGCTGCTGCACTGGTCAGCAGATTGACGTTGGAAATTTTAAAACGAGGAAAAGTCCCTTTTTACTGCGCAGCGTGGTCAAACATCAAATCAGTCCGCACGGCAATCAAATGCGGCTTTCGTCCCACCTGGGTTGAATTGACCGCTGTAGACAGCGCTATTGTTGAACGGTTTAATACGCGTTGAACTGTCGAACCCGAACCTTGCTGGATGACGGGGCTTAGTTCAAATTCATTATCATATGTCTAACGTTGAGCTATACAAAAAGAACCTCTGCTTCATTACAGCAGAAGTTCTTAAATACCATCTATATTTATTTTTGATAGACAATTTGTCCTTTCTTAATGGCATACAATACATCTAGATTTTTATCAGTTATAACCAAGTCTGCCTGTTTTCCAATCTCGATGCTGCCGATTTTGTCGTCCATGTCCATGGCTCGCGCAGGCGTCAACGTCGCCATTTTGATGGCTTCCGTCAGCGGAATACCAAAGGAAATCGCTTTCTGTACCATCTGGCGAACATTTTTCGTACTGCCTGCAATAGCACCGTATTCCGTTCTGGCAATGCCGTCCGTGACAATCACTTTTAGCTTCCCTAACTGGTACTCTCCATCTTCTAATCCTGTCGCCGCCATGCTGTCACTGATCAAAATCATACGTTCACTTCCCAAAACTGCATATGCAATACGTACCACTGCCGGATCTAGATGAATTCCATCGGAAATGACTTCGCAAAACGCCCCTTTGCAATCCAGCGCTGCACCTGCCATGCCTGGCGCTCGGTGTACCAGCGGTGTCATTGCATTGAACAGATGTGTGCATTCCGTAGCGCCCGCTTCGAATCCCTCCATCGCCTGTTCATAGGTTGCGTTGGTATGACCAAGTGCGACCTTTATCCCCTCTTTGGTTATCTGGCGGATAAAGTCCAGATTGCCTTCCACTTCCGGTGCAATGGTGGTCAGTTTGATTTTATTGCCGCTTGTTTTTTGAAACAGACGCATCTCCTCTAAATCCGCCGGACGAATTGTCTGTTCATCATGGGCGCCTCTGTGCCCGGGATCCAAGTACGGTCCCTCCAAATTAATTCCAATGACATCATCTTCCTGTGCCAGCTTTTCAAGCGCTTTCAGCACCGCTTCCCGGTGTCCTGAAACTGTTGTCGGAAAAAAATTCATAATACCGTTTTTGTACATGTAACTCTGCCATTTGGAAAAGTCATCATAATCCATCGTGTCCAATCCGACGGCGCCGTGCGTATGGACATCAAAAAATCCCGGCAACACATAACAGCCACTTAAATCCAACACATCGTCTATGGCGGAAATGCCCCTATCGTCTTTCATAAAAATATCAGATATTGTTTCGTCAATCTCTAAGTCCAATTTCTCGAACGTAAAATTGCCTGTCAAAACTTCACCGTTTTGTAGTATCATAGTAGTTTCCCGCCTTTCTGTTTTCCTGTTCATTAACAGGAAACTCATTTCCAAATTTTACTGTCCGTCCGCTGCCTGATCCATCAGCACAACAACATCGCGGTGCAGCTGTAAAAGCGTGGACGGATTATTCGTCGTAACGTTGCCGCTAAACAATTCTTTTGCCACTTTTTGTTTGGACGCTCCACTGATCAGCATTTTTCGCTTTCAAAATACTTCCTACGCCCATCGTAATTGCCTTTGTTGGGACTTCATCAATGGAATCAAAAAATCTGGCATTTGCTTCAATGGTTGCCTTTGTCAAATCCACTGTATGTGTCGGTCCGGACAGAACTTCCGCCGGTTCATTAAATCCAATATGCCCATTGGGACCAATCCCCAGAATCATCAAATCAATGCCGCCTTTGTCGTCAATCTTTGCGTCATAGCTTTTGCATTCCGCTTCAAAATCCTCTGCTGTACCGCTCGGAATATTAATATTTTCCGGTTTCAGGTTTACACCGGAATACAAATTTTGATTCATAAAATAATAGTAGCTCTGCGGATGGTCATGGGTCAAGCCCAGATATTCATCTAAATTAAACGTGGTAACCTCTTCAAAATTCACCTTTTCGTCTATGTACGCCTTGCGGATATTTTCATACATACCCACCGGTGTTCCTCCGGTCGGCAGTCCTAAAACTGCATTTGGTTTACTATTCACCAAATCACATACCATTTGTGCGGCATAAGCGCTCATTTCCTCGTATGTCCCAAAAACTTTCTTTTCCAATTGTTAGACCCCATTTCTTTCAGTTTAATAATTGCCTCGGTAATACTCAATGGTTTCCTTGACACCGCTTTCCACAGTATATGCCGGTTTCCACTCTAACAGACTAATTGCTTTGTGGTTATCCAGATAACTGTGGTCGATGTCTCCGACACGTGCCGGCTGGTAATCCGCTTCCACGGACGCCCCACTGATATCCCGCATGATTTGAAACAGGTCGTTTACGCTGGTTTTTATATTGGTACTAACATTGATGATTTCGCCGTTTCCATGTGTCAATGCAGCCACATTGGCGCTTGCAATATCCTTTACATACACAAAATCTCTTGTCTGTTCACCGTCGCCAAAAATTTTCGGCTGCTGCCCGGACAAAAGCCGGTCTGTAAAGATGGAAACAACGCCGCCCTCCCCTTTGGGATCCTGACGCGGTCCAAATACATTCGCATAGCGCAGCACCGTATAATCAAAGCCATGAATACTGGCAAAAACAGCAATATAGTGTTCCGGCGTATGCTTGGAAATCCCATAATACGAAATCGGCGCAACTGTATGTTTTTCATCTACCGGAAGGTATTCCGGATTACCATAAACCGCCGCAGAAGACGCATAAATGAATTTCTTGATGCCGTACTTTGCCGCCACGGTCAACAAATGAACCGTTCCCAAAATATTTACTTTGGTATCAAAAACGGTATCTTTGATGGATTTCTGAATGTCAATCTGTGCCGCTTCATGATAAACCACTTCTGGTTTTTCCGTTTCAAAAACCGCTTCAATGTCATCCGATAAAATATCCATTTCATACAGCTTTGCCTTTGGATTCAGGTTTTCCATTTTCCCTGTGGACAGATTGTCAATAATCACAACCGAATGTCCCTGCTCCACCAATAAGTCCGTAATATGCGAACCAATAAATCCGCATCCACCCGTTACTAAAACTTTCATAGCAAATTCCTTTCCCATGTGCACCGACCTGTTAACCTATTTGCAATACTATTGTACCATAGTCTCATAGGAAATTCAAGCCAGTGCATAGCATGTATCAAAAATTTATTATATTATCACATTACAGTCCCAGGAAGGCACACATTTCATCAGACGTTTGTTTTGCCAGTTCCTCTGTCGGCATTTCGCAGAACACGCGAATCAACGGCTCTGTGCCGGAGAAACGTGCAATAATCCAGCCGCCGTTTTCAAAATAAACCTT
>CBCTHD010000318.1:0-3492 GCA_965146615.1 uncultured Clostridia bacterium | reverse complement strand
ATGGAACTCGCGCTTTGTCGCCAGGAGTGATTCAGAATAAAAAGCAGTATTATATGTATTATGCTCCATCACCGACAAAATTGGCAATTTCGGAGGATTTGAACGAATGGATGGGCTATGAAATCGGAATGTGCGGTCAGCCGCCAATGTCCTGCCATCGCGATCATTTTGTTATGAAGTTGAACGAATATACATGGATGATGTATGTGGCGGGAGTAAAGGACGGGTATGGTGCTATATCCTGTTTGGTATCCAACGATTTACTGAATTGGCGTTTTGTACAGTATGCGCTGACTTCCGAGGATGATGCACCGCTAAAACCCGGCTGGGGTGCTTTTGAATCCCCCTATGTGGTAAAATATGGAGAATTCTATTATCTGTTTGTAACCTATACGGATTGCAGCATAGGAAACTATCAGAACACACTGGTTTTCGCTTCAACAAATCCTTATTGTTTCGGAACCTATACTAAAAGTCGCCATCAAGAAATGGTTGTTGCCGAGCTTTGTGCCCATGCGGGCGAAGTTCTGTTTGATGAATGCACAAACAGCTATTATATAACAACTTGCGGATGGCGCGATTACGGGATTCCTATAGAGGGCGGTGTGGGCATTGCAAAGTTGGAGTGGCAGCACTCCAGTGTCGGACATTTATAAAAATTATGGCGATAGACTTTAGAGCTTGTTCTGTCGCCATAATTTTTTGAACAGCAGTTTTAATATATTTTTAACAGATTTACTGGTTGTGAGACTTTTTTCGTTTTAATATTAAAAGCAGCCAGGGGCAAAATAGGCTAATCCAAAGCCCCAATAGAAAGTAGGACAAATAGGTACATAGCAAGTTGTCCGGCAGCAACAGCTTGGACGGAATCTTAATAACCGCACAACCAACCAGTAGCAAAACCATTTTAAAACCTGCATTGAGTTTTAATGATGCACTGTAATGCAGATAGGTATCCTCTATGAGATACCCTATCAAAAACGAGGTGAAAATGGCGGTCAATTTTAAAAGATTTTCATCACGATGCCACATATATAACAAGTAACAGGGCAGAAGATAGAGGAGCAGCCAACGTTTTTGATGTTTTATAATTTTTTGTGTTAGGTAGATACTAAACAGCATCCAGATACTTCCGAGCAGAAAACCGACGAAAACATCAACCGGGGTATGAACTCCTAAATAGATTCTGGACAAGCCGATGAGCAGCGCCAAAATACAGCAAATGATGCCGGGTTTTCGATAATACCGAGTAATTCCCGCCGCTATGGAAGATGATAGCTGCGCATGGGCGCTGGGAAAAGAATATCCTGGCGACATCGTCAGGTCAATTCTTCGCAGCATGTCATTATATTCAAAAGGACGTGGAATTTTAAAAAAGTCCTTGATACCGCTGTTTAATGTAAAACTGGAAAGCAAGCCGATTGCCAAATGCAATCCTTTTTCTTTATCAACACACAGATAGATGGTGGCAACAACTGCCATAAAAATCAATTCGTTTCCCAGGTAACTAAGTATCAGAAACACCTGATCCAACAGAGGAGAAGAAAAGGACTGTAGAAACAAATTCCATTCAACCAACATTGGTCCGTACCACCTTTCACGTAAAATTATATTTATGGTACCATAAGATAGAATATATTGTCAAGAGAGGAGTTGTCATATGAAAAAAAGAATTTGTATCACTGTGGGAGTGGTTTTGCTTGTTGCCGCTCTTTTCGTTGGTATCTGGAATTGGTATATACCAGATTTCAGTGCTCTATTGCCTATTAAGTCACAGTATGCGGCGGACTATACTTGGAATGAACAGCTATGTAATACATTTTTTCAAAATCATATGATTTCTCAGCAGAAGGAAATTTATACGAATTTTTTGGAGACGGAAGAAAAAGGGGATTTGGCAACAGGACATGATGTTTTATCCGAATCATACGGGTTATTGATGATGCGGGCAGTCCTGAAAAATGACCGTGCATTATTTGATGATTGTCATTCTTACCTTCAGGAAAACCTCTGGAACGGAGAGAGTTTGTCGTGGCGCAAAAATAGTCTGACAGGCGAATGTTCGTCCGTCAATGCAGCGGTGGACGATTTGCGTGTTATCCAAGCATTGATTTTCGGATATGAAACTTGGCAGGATAAGGGGCTGTACAAACAAGCAAAGCAAATGGCCGGGAAGCTGTATCGCCATAACGTGCAAGATGGATATTTTATTGATACCTATGATGCGGCGACTGAAACGAAGTTGACAAATAGCACGTTATGTTATCAAAATTTATATGCCTTTCAGCTGCTGGGAAAGATAGATTTTCGTTGGAACAAGGTGTATCAAAATGCTTTAAAAGTAATTCAAGAAGGATATCTTGGCAGGACGTTGCCACTGTATCAAACACGAAAAAACTTGCAGACAAATATGTATGAAACAGAAGACGTTAACGTCGTAGAGAGTCTTTTGACGGTTTTGCATTTGACGGAAGTAGGGGAAGTCAAAACGGAAACATTGGAGTGGTTGAAACAGCAAGTGAGTCAGGGAACCTTATATAGTCTCTACGATAAAGCATCAGGGGAACCTGCCACAGAGTTTCAGTCCACTGCTGCATATGCAATCAGCGCCATCATCGGCGCATGGATAGGTGATGCCGAACTATGTCAAGCGGCGCTAGAGAAGATGAATCTATACCAGGTGCGCGATGAACAGTCCGAAATTTTTGGCGCTTACGGAGAGCCAAACAGTAAGATGGTTTATTCTTTTGATAATTTATATGCTTTGCTGGCATTTTGTTATTGATGAACTATTGACAATTTCCATTTTTTTTACTATAATTTTAGAAGTGATGCATAAAACGAGAATGAATGATGACAAGGGAAGAGGATGGAAACCAATGAAGAAATATGGATTAAATGAACTGCGTGAAAAATATCTGTCTTTTTATGAAAGTAAGGAGCATCTGCGTTTGCCGAGTTTTTCTCTGGTACCACAAAATGACGCGAGTTTGTTGCTCATTAATGCCGGCATGGCTCCGCTGAAACCTTATTTTACTGGAAAGAAAAAACCGCCGAAGACCCGTGTGACAACCTGTCAGAAATGTATTCGTACCCCCGATATTGAGCGTGTGGGTAAGACGGCGCGCCACGGTACGTTTTTTGAAATGCTCGGAAACTTTTCTTTTGGCGATTATTTTAAACACGAGGCAACTGCGTGGGCGTGGGAATTTGTGACAAAAGAACTGGAACTGCCCATCGACCGTATTTGGATTTCCATCTATGAAGATGATGATGAAGCATTTGATATCTGGACAAAAGAAGTCGGCGTAGCGCCGGATCACATTGTCCGCTTTGGAAAAGAAGATAATTTCTGGGAAATCGGAACGGGCCCCTGCGGTCCCTGTTCTGAATTATATTTTGACCGTGGTGAAAAATATGGATGCGGCAGCCCTGATTGTAAAGTGGGTTGTGAATGCGATCGGTTTGTAGAATTTTGGAATCTGGTATTTA
>CBCTHD010000317.1:0-3492 GCA_965146615.1 uncultured Clostridia bacterium | reverse complement strand
TGCTGCTCCCACCTTTGATTTCACCTCAATCCGCGCGGCGCGCGCTAAGAATATCGTGGTAGATCACACGGCAAGAACGATTGAGATGGCGTCCGACGGCAAGGTCGTGAATATTGCAGTATATCAATATCAGTTTGACCTGATAGATGGCGGTGAAATTACGCTGGCAGATGCAATGAATGCCACGGTGGTGCAGACTACAAACAGTTTTTATGTGCTGGATGACGGTACAGGCGCGGCGACGGTGCTGGTGGATGTTCAGATTGGGGACATTACCCAGCAGTATACGCTGACGGTTCAATTTGCAGATAGCTATAGCTTCGATTTTACAAGCATACGCAGTCTGCGGACGAGAGACATCTCTGTTGACCATGAAGCGCAGACGATTGAAATGACTTCGGACGGCAAAGTTTCAAACGTTGCCATCTATCAGAGTCAGCTTGCCATAATTCCGGGCGGTACCATTACACTGGCGGATGCGATGGATGCGGCGGTTACACAGAATGCGGGAAGTTTCTATATCATAGACGACGGAAGTGGAGCGGCGACGGTAGTCGTTGATGTTGCCATAGGTAGCGCTGTAAAACAGTATGAGCTGACGGTACATTTCACAGATAGGTTTGACTTTGACGAAATCCGCACGCTGCGTGCGGCGGACATCTCGGTCAACCACGCCGACCGGACCATTTACATTACAGCGCAGAGCGGCGTTGAAAACGTAGCTTTGTATATGGCACAGACAGATGTTATCAACGGCGGAAAGCTGGTTATGAACGATGAAATGGACGCCAATGTTCAGACCAATACGGGCAGCTATTATATCATAAAAGCAGATGACGACAGTGCATCAACCGTGTCGGCTGATATTACGATAGGCAACCAGACGAAAACGTATGAAATCACAGTTTACTTTCCGAGTGAACAGTAAGCAACCCCTGATGCAACCATAATTGAAATGTGATTGTGGGTACGGCACTCCGTTCGGGTATTTCGCTAATCCGAACGGAGTGCCGTTAAGTTGGAATGAAAAAATGAGGTTATGCACAGGAAGCTATGCTATATCATGGTAATCCAAATATGTTTGTTTTTATGCTGACTGCATATGCCTAAACGCCGGCGATCTTGGAAGATTTAGATGTGACCAAATACAGTCAATACGGTGCCGTTTTAAAAGAGTTGGAACAAAAAGATAAGATAAACTGCCTATGTTTTAGCGGATTATGCGCATATGGTTTGTATCAATATGCGCGATTTGAACGAGAGAACAGAACTCCTTGACTATTTGAAGCATAAAGGAATTGGAAGCGCGTTTCATTATGTGTCACTTCACAGCTCCCCCAGGGCAAAAAGTGCGGTATTTTTATCGGAGAGGACCGATATACAACCGATACGGCAAAGCGTTTATTGCGGCTGCCTATGTATAAAGACTTGAAAGTAGAGGAAGTTGATTATGCGTGTGAACAAATTTATTCGTTTTATCGGGAGAGAGGATAGAAACCGGGTGAGAACGAAAAGAGTTCTGTTTTTGCATTTGAGTATTTTGATGTTTTCTGTAACAGGTATTTTCTCTAAACTCGCAGCAAACAGCATTAATGGCAATGGTATATTTCATATAAATACCCTTCTTTTTGCAGGAATTATGCTTTTGAATTGCGCTATATATGCATTGTTTTGGCAGCAAAATTTGAAGAATTTTGATGCGAATATTGCATATGCGCACAGATCGGTGTATAATGTTTGGAGTCTGCTATGGGCCGTGTTGGTATTTTCAGAAAAAGTGACAGTAGGAAATGTAATAGGAACTGCATTGATTATCGGAGGAATATTGGTGATGCAAAGTGAATAATCTATCGTTCTCCATATTAATGGTTATTAGTGCCTTTATCACAGCAGCATCGCAAATCGTATTGAAAAAAAGTGCAAACAAGCAGCATAAGCATATTCTTTTTGAATACCTGAATCCATATGTCATCCTATCGTACATGTGCTATGCGGGAGTTTTAGCGCTTAATGTACTGATATATACAAAAATGGATTACCGATTTGGCGTTGTCATCAATTCACTGTCTATGGTGTTTGTCATGATATTATCCAAGGTTATATTAAAAGAACAGCTTACCGGAAAACGTATTGCGGGGAACATGCTGATTGTGCTGGGGATTATTTGTTTTACACTGCTGTAACTATACAGAAGGAGGAAACATGATGATATACAACGACTATGCAAATGCATTCATGGTGCTGGTTACGCAGGGATTTCTTGGAACCTATGTCATGCTGCTGACAGAGTTCCGGGAACCTGTGCGCGTCTGGAGACTGCGTTGGATAGCGGTTATGGTTTTGGTTGTAGGCATTAATATTTCTTTGATTTTATTCTGCAATTTTTGGAATGTTTACACGCGAGTTGGTATACTTACAATGACGCTTCCCTATACATTGATAACTTTGTGGTGTTCGCGCTATAAGGGAGTACGTGTTGTATTTAATATTTGTACCTGTCTATGGCTGGGATGTATTGGAAACGCAAATGGTATATTGGCGCACACACTTATGCCATATAATCCATGGATTCATGCGTTTATGCGAGGGATTTCTTATTTGGTACTCTATTTGGTTGTGAGAAAATTTCAGCCATACTATCGGCAGATGCTACAGCTTTTAAACCGTGGTTGGAGCATATTATGTCTCATTCCATTTATTACATTTTTGGTGACGCTCTATATGATTAACCATTTACTGCCAAAGAATCCGCTGCCCGTAGCGATTGTCATTTATAGTGTGACAGCGATTTGTACCTGTGCCTATATTCTGATTTATTTGTTTTTTGTTAAAGTATTGCAGGAACATGATTTGAAAAACAGAAATGATTTGTTAAGTGTACAGATTTTGTCAATGGAACGGCAAGCGGGCATGAATCGTGAAGCAGAGGAAGCAATGCGAATTCAGCGGCACGATATGAGACATAAATTGCGAACGATTTCCATCATGATTCAAAAGGATGAACAAGAAGAAGCCTTAAAATATATTGCAGATCAGGAGGTAATGCTAGACCACATAAAAGCAACACGATATTGTAATAATCCAGTTATTGATGCAGTTTTGTCCTACTGTTGCCAAAAAGCGGAAGAGTCAAAAATTCGTATGGAACTGGCTGTCTCACTTTCGGAAAATATAACGGTGAGTACTGCTGAGTTGTCTATCGTTTTTGCCAATTTACTTGAGAATGCAATCAATGCTTGCAAAAAGCTGCCACAAGAACAGCGGAAAATTCGATGCAAATGTATTTGTAAACCGCAACTGATGCTTCAAATTTCCAATCCTTATGTCGGAAAGATTCATTTTGACAGTGAGGGAAAGCCAGTGGCATCAGAAGAAGGGCATGGGATCGGAACACGCTCTGTTACGGCGTTTTGCGATAAGTATAATGCTTACTGCGAATATAATACAGACAACGGGTGGTTTACATTTCGTATTGCTCTGCCGTGAGTGGTA
>CBCTHD010000316.1:0-3494 GCA_965146615.1 uncultured Clostridia bacterium | reverse complement strand
GCAACTCCACAGATGTCGTATAACATTTCGTCAAACGAAGAAGATGGGTACTTTTGAAACAGTTTATTCATCAACCAAACCAGCAGCAGACCCGGCAGGACAGCGACCAGCGGCGTCAACCATGCGGCCTGGTTCGCCTGCTGCGCGGCATAACCTGTGGATGCCATGATGGTAGGCGAGATGGTTATCAGCAGATACAGTGTCACCGCTTCGCGCAGCGATATCTTTTTTTCCATGGTCCCATCTCCTTTTACTCAATATGAAACAGCCGTAATGATATTTCTGCTAAACTCACCTGTGCCGGATGTTGCTGCACATAAAGCGCAAGTACAATCGCCCCAACAGCAAGCACGGAAAACGCCGCCACTTCCTTGTAATTTCGGTGCCGGATAGCGGTTTTCACCTGCAGTGCACCTATAACGATGATCAATCCAATCCAAAACAACATGACGTTTTACTCCTTTTTATGATTGCTCCGACCGGTTGGCTTCTTCATAATCATAGGACCGGTCCATTTTAGAGGACACATTCACTTCAAAACGCGCGGTTTCCAATCGCTGTATCCAGTTTTCCTTTAAATCCTCCCATAAAACAGGATGCTGCATACGGAAACTGGTCGCCAGAGATAACGCGTCCGTGTGGTTTTCTTTGGACTCTTCAATTGCCCGCAAAATCAAATTTTTAACATATTGATTTTGCTGGCTGATCAGCGTGTCGTACTCCTCCTGCAAAAATAAATTTTTTGTAGAATGTGTTTCTTCCAACGCTGTATGAATTTCTGTGTTTACCTGCACGCGCAGTTCATTTTGTTCGTATCGAATTTTCATCTTTGTTTTTGCATCGCTGATACGCGTCACCACTGCCATACCATCTGTATCGTGTACCGGAATCAAACCAGAGTAGACCTCCCCGGAGAAAAACGTCATACCGCGCGATGCTTCCGTATCAGCATAATCAATTAATGCAGCGTCCCGAAACAACGCATATCCACTGATTTCCATATCTACTTGCTCTTCTCCCGTTTTCCGCAATTCCAGATAGGGAATCTTCATACCATTGTACAGATCGTCCAGCATACCCATCACTTGAATAACAGACGTATTTGACACAAACGATAATTCCCGCGACTTATCAGACAGATTTTTCAATTGGTCACCTACCGTCCCGTTTGCGTCGCTAAACTGTTTCATAAATTCTGTCGCCTGCATCCCTTTTACAATGAAAATATTCGCAGTAAACTGAATTTGATTGCTTCTGGATACAAAATCAAGATAGGGCGCAAGTCCGCGTTTTGCCGCTTCTTCCCCTATCAGAAAAAAATCGCTGTGCGCGAGATTGAGTAATTTATCGTTTTCTGCTTGCAACTGTAAAAAGGCTTCCGTAAAAGAGTTGCCTGTAGCAGAAATCAAGTTGGCTTTTTCCCCCGACTGCCCGCTATTGGAGTTTTCTCCGCTCCCACCGCCGCTTTCTTCCCCTTTCAACTCCATCGTCACTTCCATCTTCTCCGGTTCGTCCTGTGCAGCGTCAATTGCTACCATACGCACAAAATCAATCGTATCAATTTCCCGCCGGTTGATGTCGCTTCGTTTGCAGCCTGTGCAGCAAACCAAAAGACTGAAAAGCAGAATTGCTGTTATGAATCGTTTCCCTCTGTTCAACTTTTTCCCGCCTTTCTTTTATTTTTGCCGCCGTATGTTAATGGGCCGCACCGAAAATGGTCTCCAATTCAAATACCGGAACGGCGGGCGTAGCAAAGTATCTTTAATGTGGGAACTAATACTGTCCGAGAGCGGCTCCAAATAAGGCGCGCCCAAATTTTGAATACTGCAAAGTTCCAATAGTAAAAAAATCAGCAGTATCATAACGCCAAACAGCCCCGCCAAACTGCCTGCCACAGTAAACAGGAACCGCCACAGGCGCACAGCATGGCTAAAATCTTGGTTTGGCATGGTGAAGCCGCACACACCCGTAAATGCAATTACAATGACAACTGCCGGAGAGATGATTTTTGCTTCAACCGCCGCCTGTCCTACCACGAGCGCGCCCACTATAGAGACCGCTTGTCCGATTGTTTTGGGCAGCTTCAGCCCGGCTTCCATTAGTATTTCAAACGCAATCAACATACCAAGTATTTCCACAAAAGATGGAAACGGCACATCCATCTTTGCTTTTTGAATGGAAAACGCCAATTCTGTCGGAATCATTTCCTGGTGAAAGGTTGTAATGGCAATATAAAATCCCGGTAATAATAAAGACACCACCAGGCAAAAGTAGCGCAGCAGCCGAATAACAGAGCTGAAAATATAGTTGTTGGAATAATCCTCCGGCGCCTGCATAAACATGGTCACGCTGGCTGGCAAAATATAGGCGGTGGGCAGCCCGTCAATCAGCAGCCCGACCCGTCCGTCCATAATGTGCGAACAGAATTTGTCAGGACGTTCCGTGTAGAGCAGCTGCGGAAAGACCGAAAATGGTTTTTCTGCCAAACTTTCTTCCAAATATCCGGTGGTCATAATCCCGTCAATATTCATTTTTTGCAGCCGTCGGCGCACCTCTTTCAGAATATGGCGGTTTGTTGTCCCCTCGAGATAGACCAGTGCAATATTCGTCAATGACATTTTTCCGGCAACGCTTTCTTCAATCACCAAATTAGGAGATTTGATTTTCCGCCGGATCGTCGCTGTATTCACACGAATTACTTCGACAAAACAATCTTTTGCGCCTTTGATAACATTTTCATCTGTCGGCTCGCCAATAGAACGCTTTTCAAATCCTCTCGCATCAACCAAAACAGCGGTTTCAATTTGATTAAACAAAATAGCTGTCAGACCGCTAAGCACCGATGTTATGACTTTGTTGACGTCCGTTTCCTTTGTGACAAACGGAAAGTGAGCCGCCCCGTCTAAAAGCAACTCCACCGCTTGGGTTTCATCAACTGCTTGCTGCAGCCGTTCGTCTGTTGCCAAAGGCTTAAAAATTTGCTCTCCAATGGTTGCCGAATCAATCAGCCCGTCCACACAAAAAAGGAACGCTTCCAATGTCCCCACTTGTATGGGTCGCACTACAACGTCACCACTTTTTTCAAAAAGTTTTTGAATCGATTCCGCATGAAGGCGCATAGGCTTCCCTTGTTCTTCACTGAATAAGGTTACATTTTCCGTCTGTGTATATTTTGGCTTTTGTTTCACCATTTGCACCTCCCAATTTGGATAGATACCGTTAGTATAACCCAAAGAATTTAATATCATACCGGTTTGAACGCTGTTTGCCGTTATCACATATACTATAATGAGAAACTAGTGTTGGAGGTGATTTTTATGGGACAATATCCATTCAAAATATCTGATTTTAAATTGCAAAAAACGACGGATTCCGTTACAGGCGAAGTTATTGATTACGGCGTCAAAATGGTCGGCGCGCCGCTGGAGTGGGGAGAAACAAAAGGGGAGGCAATTCGGGTCGGAATCATTGATACCGGCGTTGACTGTAACCAC
>CBCTHD010000315.1:0-3506 GCA_965146615.1 uncultured Clostridia bacterium | reverse complement strand
GGCGATATCGTAATGCTTCTGACAGACGGCGCCCATAAGGTGATCAATCTGGAGCAGCTGCATGACATTGTATATGAGGCGGGGAACTGTTTTGAAACCTGTAACGGGATCATCAAGGTCGCCAATGCTTTGGGTGGCCCGGATAACATCTCGGTATGCGTATCCTATTTAAGGACATAAGTGTATTTTTTATTTGCAGAGGAGGAGTTCATCATATATACCGGATTTTATCGTATCCAAATAGAATGCCGCGGCAATATGCGGGAATTTACGGATCGTTTGGAGGAAATGGAAGCAACATTGCCGGTGAGTATTGCCGAAGAGCGTTTTGAGCCTGCAGTGGTGTCAGTAGGAAGTTTTCTGCTGGGATATTGCGTGCATCTGGCAAAGGCTTTGCGGGCGAAATGCGGACTTCCTGCTTTTGCCCTTGTAGACAGAGGCGGTGAGTTGGTACACGCTTACAATATAAAATGGACACCGGACAAAGGAAAACTTTATTTTGATGCCAGGGGGATTACGGATAGAAGTGACTTATTTATAGAACCGTTCCAAGGTTTGCCGGATTTGAAGGAGACTGCACTGGATACGGTATTGGAAACCGTGCCGCAATGGACTTTCATGGAGGATGAAGTATCAGATGCAATGGTTCGTTGGTTTGTAGAGAATTATACGGATATCTGGAGAATGAAAGAGAATAAGGATAGTCCGATAGATTGATAAGAAGCGGAAGGGCCTCAGACTGGTTAGACCTTCGTAGAATTATCCGACATACCTGACAATTCTACACTGTAAGAGTTATCTTGCAGCTATTGCTAAACAGGCGAAAGGTATGTTTCTTTGGTAGTAAAGTAAATGGCGGATTGTGAGGGCGTGACCGAGTGGCTAAAGCCAGATAATCAAATGGATAAAAAAGATGAGCAATATCCAAGCAAGAGCAAGGGAAATTGTTAATACAGAACTGATATTTTCATAAGAGCAGTTGGGGAACGGTATTAAAAATATCGTTCCCTTTCCTTGCTCAAACGCAAAGACTTGACTTTGGCATAAAAACCAGTATAATATACATATACCCCCAAGAGTATAGGAGCGTTACGATGAAACAATGTATGGATGCTGATAATCTGCACCGCAGATTGAAAAAAATAATCGGACAAGTACAGGCAATCGACAGAATGATCGATGAAGATATCCCGTGTGAAGATGTCCTTTCACAGTTAAATGCCGCTAAATCTGCATTGCACAAGTGCGGGCAGGTGGTGCTTGAGGGGCACATTAAGCACTGCGTCAAGGACGGGATAGAACATGGGGACGCAGACAAAACGATTGAGGAATTTACAAAAGCGGTAGAGCGTTTTGCTAATATGGGTTAACGGAATTTTTACGAAAAGCAGTTGAAAAAGACTGCTTTTTTCTTTTGTCCGCTTGACAAACCTATACCCCCTATGGTATTATATACCCATACCCCATAAGGTATGGAACGGAGGGCTTCCATGAAAGCGTTGATGGAGAAATTGGAGCATTTGCTTGAAATCGGAGGAACTAAGAAAGATATTACATTCCTTGTTATCTCAGGCATTGCTCTTATTTGCAGTCTGACAGGCATACTTGATTTTTTGCCTTTTGACATCGCCTGGGTGGCAATTATTTTATGCGGTGTGCCGATTATTTTGGAGGCAATCATCGGGCTTGTTACAGCCTTTGATATCAAGGCGGATGTGCTGGTATCCCTTGCGCTGATTGCTTCTGTCTGCATAGGCGAAGATTTTGCAGCGGGCGAAGTTGCTTTTATCATGCAGATCGGCGCTCTGCTTGAAGATTTAACCGTAGCAAAAGCCAGAGCTGGCATTGAAAAATTAGTAAAACTGACGCCTCAGACAGCACGGGTCGTACATGGCGGCGTAGAATCGGTTATTCCCGCAAGCGAAGTAAAAGTCGGAGATATTCTCCGTGTTTTACCGGGTGAAGGAATTGCCGTTGATGGTATTATTACTTCGGGGCAAACTTCGATTGACCAGGCGGTTATGACGGGGGAGCCTATTCCTGTCGATAAAACGGTTGGAGATGATGTGTCAAGCGGAACAGTAAACCGATTCGGGGCTTTTGAAATGAAAGCCACAAAGGTTGGCGAGGACAGTTCTATTCAGCGGATGATCAGCCTTGTTCAGTCGGCAGATGCGGAAAAAGCAAAGATTGTCGGTATGGCTGACCGATGGGCAACCTGGATTGTTGTGATCGCCCTGACCGCTGCCGCCCTTACTTGGGCAGTAACGGCAGAAATTATCCGTGCGGTTACCATTCTTGTTGTGTTCTGCCCCTGCGCTTTGGTACTTGCGACGCCTACTGCAATCATGGCGGCGATTGGCAATGCCACAAAGCACAGTTTCCTTGTGCGTGAGGGAGACGCTTTGGAAAGATTATCAAAGGTTTCGAGAGTAACCTTTGACAAGACGGGAACGTTGACCAACGGAAAGCCAAAGGTAATCGCTGTAAAATCCCTTTCGGAAAGCTATACGGAACAGGATATTTATGCTCTTGCCGCCGCTGCAGAGCAATTCTCGGAGCATCCGCTTGGCAAAGCAATTGTCGGCTGCTATAAGCAGAATGCGAATGCACCTATCCCAACAGCAACTGATTTTGAAATGCGGCTTGGACAGGGCGTATGCGCTGTCGTGGACGGAAAGCGTATTTTTGCGGGCAAGCTGGATATGACGAATGGCAATAAAAATATTTGTCAAACAAATCCCGAAATTCAAGGCTTTTTGAATGATGGCAGCACAATAACCTACATATTTTCAGATGACGAGATGATCGGATATCTTGTCTTGTCCGATACCATTCGAAAAGAAAGCACTGAAATGATTGATGCTTTGCAAAGCTGTGGCGTTCAGCCTGTGCTTTTGACGGGTGATAACGAAAACTCTGCAAGCAGTATTGCAAAGCAGTTAGGGATTGGTGAAGTATATGCTGGCTGTTTGCCTGAAGATAAGTTGAAGCTGATTGAAAAATATCAGGAGAACAGGCAGGCTGTTTGTATGATTGGGGATGGTATTAACGATGCACCTGCACTGAAAAAGGCAACAGTTGGTATTGCAATGGGCGGGATTGGAAGTGATATTGCAGTAGATGCAGCGGATATTGTATTGGTAAATGATGAAGTTAAAGAGCTTCCTCATTTAATATCCCTGTCTAAACGAATGATGACTACGATAAAACTGAACTTGAGCTTTTCAATGGGACTGAATTTCCTTGCCATCGCGCTTGCTATAACAGGTATTTTGAATCCCGTTGTGGGTGCGCTTGTCCACAATGCAGGCTCTGTGCTTGTAATTATCAATTCAGCATTGCTATTAAAATGGAGGAAAAGAAAATGATCATTTCAATTATTGGTATGTTAATCGGCGCTTTGGTTGCTGGTGTTGGTGTTTACTATCTCATTAAAGAAAAGCAGGATAAAGAATCCGTGAAAATTTACGGAATTATCAGCGGAGTCGGCGGTGTTATATTCA
>CBCTHD010000314.1:0-3508 GCA_965146615.1 uncultured Clostridia bacterium | reverse complement strand
GACATATCAATATGTAAAAAAGATATTAGCGGATCGGTCGGAAAGGAAAGAAGAGAAGAAATTATCCTTGAAAGGCGGAGCCGCTAATTTTTATATTGACCCGCTTCGGGTACTGTATATAGAAGCTGTGAGAGAAAAGAGCGTGATACATCTTTTGGATCAAAATATTACGGTAAATTATAAACTTGGCGTATTGGAGGATTTGTTACCCGACTATTTCTACAGGGCGCACCGCAGTTTTTTGATCAACACGGAGTATGTTATGGCGCTGGAGAGGTATTATATTACGCTGAGCAACGGGCAGATTATCCCCGTTCCGGAAAAACGGTATAACGAGGTCAAAAAAGTGTTGGCGAACAAAATGAATTTGTAAAAAGCCAAAATAAAAATATAAAGGGAAACATATGACGGACTTCAAAAAAGGGCTGACGGCATTTTTAGCCGCTGCAATGATAACAACAACTATACCGGCATGGGCAGCGCTGGCGTAAGAGGATGACGCAACCAGAGGCGAGGTGGTACAAATGCTTCTGACAGCAGCGGACGACTACCGCCCCGGTGTGTAGAAAAGCGACGTTATCAAGGGATATGAGGACGGGCAGATGCACGAGGAAAAGCCGGCTTTTAAGAAATTTTATGAAAGCTATGCGAATATGTGGCTTTCGACTTCATCCGGGGAAACGCAGCAGTATTATGCGGAAATTGATCCGCACAGCGCAGAGCCTGTGCGCGTAGACCGTGTGCTGCAAAGCACGGACAAATTTTATGAAGTGTTTGATATCGAGGAAGACGATGGAATGTATGTGCCGCCGAAAGAACGCGTGCATATTTGGTAAGAAACAAGGAGGAAGATTGATGAAAAAGAAACTGACAGCATTATTTTTACCGCTGTGTATGATGTTTTCCGTATCTACCGCTTTTGCGGCGGATGTGGAATATATCCCGCTTCGGAAAACCTTTGAAGGTATGGGGTATACGGTTTCATGGACTGCCGAAACGCCGGATTTGGCGTTTGTCCATATCGGTGATTACAGAATTGCGTTTCAGGACGGCAGTGACGGCGTTACGGTAGACGAGGGCGACTTTTTGCTCAGCGCAGAGGCTTACATAGAGGACGGCGTGACCTATATCCCGGAGGACAGCGTGGAACTATGCGATAACCTATACCTGTACCACAACGCTATTATTGACGCTTCGGTGGCAGAGGAAGACGAACTGCTGCCGCTTAAGGCGATTGACACAACCGCCGACAGCGTGTTGGTGTGTACGTGGAACAAATATCCCGAAACCTATGTAACGGGGACGGACATCACGATCAGTTACGGCGATGTGTGGGTGTTTACCGAGGAAGAGATTTATGCTTGGGGACAGCAAAATGGCATGACGGAGGATATGGCGCTGCGGATGCAGCAGCTTATCGGTCTGCCGCCTCAGGACGGCAATACGCATTTTTCTGTGCTGCGTGTAAAGCCGGAGGATCTCTACCGCCCGGCGAGGGACAGCGAGATTGACGATACCGAGTCTCAACTGATCTTCCCTGAAAACACAACAGAGGACCACAAGGCGTGGTTTGAAGGGAATGCCCAATATTCCTACAATCCCCACCGTTATCCGTGGACAGGTCTGGGCTATACCTACGATTGGGCGGATAACGGGACAGAGTATGGTTTATCTGAATTTATCTTAAAGAACGGCGCACAGGTGCATGTGGAAAAGACCTATACCAATGAAGAATTTTTTGCGCATATCACATTGCCGGAAGACGAAGCATAAGACAGGAGAGATATAATGTATGAAACGAAAAATTTTAGCTTTTATGATAGCAGTGTCAGTTATGCTGACAGCATTTCCGATCTTTGGGTATGCAGAGGAATCAGGACAGAAAAATAATACGAACCTTGCGTTTTTGCAGGGGCTAATGATGGACAGTAATCCGGAGACGGTCACAATTCGGCCGTCAAAGCAACGTGCAGCGCTGTTTACTGAGAATGCGGCAGAATCGGAACCTGTGGATTGGAGTATTTGTATCTATTTATGTGGGACGGATTTGGAAAGCAGAAGCGGCGCCGCTACGAATGATTTGCTTGAAATGCTGGCGGCGGATATTCCCGAAAATGTCCGTGTCATGATTATGACCGGCGGAACAAAAGACTGGGATCCATACGGTGCACAAGGCAGTATAGATGGCTACATTGCACCGAGCGAGGAAGTAACCCAGCTGTATGAGATCGATGATGAAAAAATGGTGCATATAAAGGATTATGAAAGCAATCTTGACATGGGCAAAGCGGCGACAGCCGCACGGTTTTTGGAGGATTGTCTTGACTATGCACCGGCAAAGAGAATGATGGTGTCGTTTTGGAACCATGGAGGCGGGCCGTTCGGCGGCGTTTCGTTTGACGAGAACACCAACGACAGCCTGTCTTTGCAAGAGTTAAACAGCGTCCTCGGCGCACTCAAAACCGCCCGTGGCGGCAACAATACCGAGTTGTTAGGATTTGACGCCTGCCTGATGAACACCATGGAAATTGGGTGTATGCTGGCGGATGCCTGCGACTATATGATCGCATCCGAAGAAATAGAACCCGGCGCCGGTTGGGATTATCGATGGCTGTCTGCGCTTAATGAAGAATATACGGACGATGACGAGATTACAACGCTTGAGGCGAAGGAACTTGGGTGTGAAATTATAGATACATATGCCTATACCGCAGATGAGGGCGGAGATTGGTCAAATATAAAA
The DNA here is from genome assembly GCA_965146615.1 of uncultured Clostridia bacterium. Lineage (GTDB taxonomy): Bacteria > Bacillota > Clostridia > RUG12999 > RUG12999 > JAAWTG01. The sequence goes on along the minus strand of CBCTHD010000314.1, from coordinate 765 downwards.
GGAGAAACGCTGGCATTGGTTGACCTTTCACAGATGGATGCTCTCAAAGCGGCATTTAATGAAATGGCATATGAAATGAATCTGTTGGTATCAGACGATGAGAGGTTTGCCAAAATCTCGCGAACCGCTGAAAAGGTGCAGCATATGTACGAATCATACGGCATTTTGGATCTGTATGATTTTGCAAATGATATTTATGCGTTTTTGCCCAACGACGTTCCTGCCGCAAAATCGGTACTGGATGTGTTGGGCGAATCACCGGGAACAGAGCCGGAGCATTTTGTAGGAGCAGTCGGCGGTGAAAATCCTGCTGTGGTTTACCGTGGAACAGGCCTCGAACACAATGAGTGCCTCGGTTTGGGGTTCTACTACCCTACGATTAAGACTGAGGTCGGAACAGGAAGCAAGGAGACCGCAGAAAAGTATGTAGGCTTTTACCGTGATTTTGAAATCAGCGACTTTTATACTGCGTATCTGATGAGCGCCATGGTTCATTCGGATAAGCTGCGTGAGTTTACGGGTACTATGGAGGTAGCGTTTGATGAGGAAAGCTCTCACTATGTGATGCAGATTAAAAACCCGGACGATGCGCTTGCTTTAAAGTCGGTGAATTACCTCAATGTTTTTACGGATATGCCGCCGGGAGAGGAAGAGAAAAACTATTTGTTGGGTATGACTCCGGTTGAGGCGGACTGGGACAACGCAAAGTTTACCGAACAGTTTGACGGCATGTGGTATACCTTAAACGGCGAACTGTTTGGCTTG
>CBCTHD010000313.1:0-3517 GCA_965146615.1 uncultured Clostridia bacterium | reverse complement strand
ATAAAAAAGCCCGAAAACCTGCATAAATATAAAAAATGTGACCGACAGTAAAATCGGCCACATTACTTGGAAGGGGCGAACGGTTTAGATGCCCATTTATATTAGCTCAATTTTTTATTTCTTTATAGCTTCTATAATCCATTCGTTACTTTCTGTAGTCCACAACTCCTTGTTGCGATTTTGAAATTCATCTGTAATCATAAATCCCGTGCCTTTCAATGCAGAGCCAATCTCGATATCTGCCATTTTTCTTTCTATATGGTGTTTTATGAAATAAATTACAACTATATCTTGTATTAGAACCAGAAACCTCTTGATTTTTACGGTAATTTATGTTATGCTTTTGGTAAGTTCGAGATATAACCACCGAGCTATAAGGAGGATTACTATGAGCAAGGAATTTGGAGAAAGGCTGTTAAGCCTATTAAAAAAGCAAGGAATAACCCAAAAACAGCTCGCAGACAGACTTAACACTACGGAAGCAACCTTGTCCCGCTATGTAAACGGTGACAGAGAACCCAAAGCGGACATGCTTGCAAATATCGCTACGGCTCTTAATACCACATCGGATTACTTACTCGGAATTGAAAAAAGCGATTATAATTTTCCTAAATTGGAAAGACTGCTCGCCCGTAATGCTTCAAAAATGACAGACCAAGAAAAACGTGCTTTAATTACCGCGTTATTTGGAGAGGACTAATATTGGCATTTAGATTATCTGACAGCCGCTGTGAGGAAATAAAGAAAACCGTTGTTGACATCTTTGCACTGTTGAATATTCGCTGTGTGCCAATAAGCGGATTTGAAATGGCAAAGAAGATAGGAGCGAAGATCATTCCCTATTCGTCAAAGTCCGCAGGTACTCGTTTGCACATGATGACCAGAAGTGAAGATGGGTTTTCTGCCAAATATAACGGTGAGTGGTATGTTTTCTATAATGACGAACAAAGCTACGGCCGCGTCAATCATATGCTTTTACACGAGTGCGGGCACATAGTTTTGGATCATACCGAAGAAAGTGAATTGGCGGAAGCAGAAGCAAAATTCTTTGCAAAATATGCAATTGCTCCGCCGGTGCTGATTCACGAACTGGAACTAAAAAGTGCGTTTGAGATTTACAATAGATTTGATATAAGTCTTGAAGCCGCCGGATATGCTTATAGCTATTACCGCAAGTGGCTGGTATATGGCGGCAAGGATTACACCGAATATGAACTGCGCTTGCTTCGGCTTTTCAAAGAAGCTGTATAATACATTTTTTGTGAAAAGGCGGTGATGTACATTGATTGTGATAAAACCTGCTAAAAGAAAAAACGCTTTATAAGTTGGTGGAACAACTCATAAAGCGTATCTCCGAATATTGCTATTCATACTTGTGGTAGAGTTAGTATAGCACCTTTCGGAGAAAAAATCAATTGAAAGCAAAAAACTTCAAAATATTTTCAACGAAAGGTGGGCATATACTATGTCCTTGGCTAAGTGCGCCTCAAAAGCGCCGGCAGATGTTTTTCACGCTTTTTTAGTAGAAAAAGCGGATTATGATGGTATCGAAGAAATCCCTTGTATCAAGACAAGCAGGCTCTTGCCTGCGCGGGTTATTCCCTTTTCAAAAGCGTTACAGTCAACTGATTTTGACAAATGGGTCGTGTTCTATGAACACGACAGCCAATTTGTGCGGTTATGGAATAACCCCCGAAAGTACATAAACATTTTAAGAAAATACAAGGGCGTCGTCACTCCCGATTTCAGTTTGTATCGGAATATGCCGCTTGTCATGCAGAAATGGTCAACCTATCAGGGGAAAGCAATCGGCGTATGGCTGCAAAATAAAGGCGTTGAGGTGATCCCCAACGTTCGGTTCGCGGATGAACGTTCTTACAGTTTCTGCTTTGACGGCGTTGAAAAGCGCAGCACCGTTGCAATCGGTACGCACGGCTGCATAAAAAAGTTGACCGACAGAGCCTATTTTGAAAAAGGACTTGCCGAGATGGTAAAGCGGCTGCAGCCCCAAACGATTATCGTGTATGGAGCTGCTCCGGGTTATATGTTCGGCAAGTACAAAGCAATGGGTATCCGTATCATCCAATTTGACAGCGCGTTCTCAGCCGCTCACAAAAAGGCGGTGAACGCTTAATGGGTACTGGTGCAGGCGGAAACTTTGGCAATACGAAAGGAAATGGTAAAATCCGCGGATTTCCTAAGACAATCCACGCCGGCAAACAGGGAAAGCATATACCGAGCCACAACAATTACCGAAAGGGAAAGAGTATTTTTTACGGCTCAGAGAAAAAAGCACAAAGCCTTGTAAACAAATTTGCCGGAACTGGTCAGTGGTTTCCCCCTAACAAAGAAAGAATTAATTTTGGTCAAATAATAGGTTCTTATGTTGATAGAAAAACAGGAAAATCTTACAAGACAACAATGGGCACTATCCATTACTCAAAAACAGGGACACATATTGTTCCGGCAAAACCTGAAAACTGGGAGGATTAATTATGATATATCTTAATGAAAACGAAGAAAAGGTTATAGGAAAGTTTATGGAAGTTGAGGATAAATACGAAAATGAGACGCTCACTTTAGTATGGGAAAACGGTAGTCGAGTGGAAGCAAAGTATGATTCTTTTATTGAAGATGAAAATGATTACGAATTGGAAGATGAAAACTATGAAGAGTTTACATCGTTTGTATTTATAAAAATAGAAATGTTCGGAAACCCACCAATAGAAGTAAGTGAACATGATTATTTTCTTATTAATTATCACAATTTTCCGAAAGAGATATTAGCAAATGGTGTGAAAATAAATTAAACTCTATTCTATTTGCCCGCGACGCCGCTTGTATTCAAAGCCCGGGAAGCAGGCGGCATTTCCAGCAAGTACAAAACAATGGGTATCCGTATCATTCAATTTGACAGCGCGTTCTCAACCGCTCACAAAAAGGCGGTGAACGCTTAATGGGTACTGGTGCAGGCGGAAACTTTGGCAATACGAAAGGAAGCCGCTCTAATGCTAAAATTCACAAAGGCAGGCAGGACAAACATATTGTGGGCACAAATAATTATAAACAGCAAATAGCAAACGGAAAGCATCCAAGTATTCTAACAGAAAACCCTCGTGCATTATTAAAAGAGGGGGCTGGTAAGGGAAGAATGATTACGCCGACCAAAGAAAGTGTTGATTTTGGTCGGATAATCGGGAAGTACTATCACGAGAAAACCAACGGCTATTATGATACAACACGTGGAACTATACACTATGATGAAAAAGGCGATGCACACATTGTTCCAGCAAAACCCGGTTGGTTAAAATAAATCATAAGGAGGACATAATGATGGAAGAAAATTACAAAAATATGCTTTATGTGATTGATGATTATTTTGAAAAAGAATGGCTGATTATCCAGTGGAAAAACGGTCTGAAAGTACGGTGCAAATCAATCACAGGTATGTATGAAACCGACACCGAGCCGGGAGATGAAGACTATATCGGCGAGTATGCGGCAGCTGTTGGCGATG
>CBCTHD010000312.1:0-3520 GCA_965146615.1 uncultured Clostridia bacterium | reverse complement strand
ATCCAAGCGGATATCAAAACCATGTCGGCGCACGGCGTTTATGCCATGAGCGTCATTACAGCGGTAACGGCGCAAAACACGCTGGGCGTGACGGCGGTGGAGGATATTTCGCCGGAGGTCATTCAGGCGCAGCTGGATGCGGTGTTTGGCGATATTGTGCCCGACGCGGTGAAAATCGGTATGGTGTCGCGCAAGGAAAGTATTGCCGCCATTGCGGACAAGCTGCTGGAATACCAGCCGAAAAATGTGGTGCTGGACCCGGTGATGGTGTCTAAAAGCGGGTGCAACCTGCTGCAGCCTGACGCGGCGGAGACGCTTATCGCGCGGCTGCTGCCGCTGTGCCGCATGGCAACGCCCAACATTCCGGAGGCGGAAGTGCTGACGGGCGGCAAAGTAGACGAGACCAACTGGGAGGACGCGGCAAAAGCCATTTACCAAATGGGGCCAGAGTTGGTACTTATTAAGGGCGGGCATTTGGCGGGCGACGCGGCGGATTTGCTCTATGACGGCAAAAAATTTACCGTGTTCCCCTGCGCGCGCATTGAAACGCGCCACACGCACGGGACGGGCTGCACGCTGTCGTCGGCAATCGCGTCGAACCTTGCCAAAGGACTTTCGCCCGTAGAGGCGGTGCGCGCTGCAAAAGCGTATATCACCGGAGCAATTGAACGCGGTATCCCGCTGGGACATGGCGTAGGTCCCGTACACCATTTCTACCGTCTATGGCAGGAAGAGGGGAATCCCACATAATAAGAAAGGATGAGACCCATGAACACAATGCAAACCATGAAAACCATTCTAGCGGAAGTAAAACGGAAAAAACCGGTCATTGAATGTATCACCAACTACGTCACCATCGGCGACTGCGCCAACATCATTTTGGCGGCGGGCGCGTCCCCCATCATGGCGGAGGATATTCGGGAAATCAAAGAAATTGTTTCCATTTCCGGCGCAGTCGTATTGAATATTGGTACGTTGCAGGAGCAAACAGTGAAAGCGATGCGCCTTGCAGGGGAGGAAGCGAACCGACTGAATATTCCGGTGGTGCTGGACCCGGTGGGTGTGGGAGCAAGTAATTTGCGCAACGTGACGGCAGAAATGCTGCTAAAGAATGTACAGTTCAGTGCGATTCGCGGCAACCTGTCGGAAATCAAAGCGTTTTATGGCGTAGATTCCGGTACCATAGGCGTGGACGCAGCGGACGGAGAAACGGTAAATGATGCGGCGGTGGACATTGTACGTGCGGTGGCGCAGCGGTATGACTGTACAGTAGCGGCGACAGGCGCCCAGGACATTATCGCTTCGCCGGAGCGGACTGCCATACTGGAAAACGGACACCCCATGATGGCGGACGTGACGGGAACGGGCTGCATGTGTTCTTCCATTGTGGGCGCGATGTGCGGCGGCGGTGTGGGCGATTCCTTTGCAGAAGCGGTGCTGGCGGTTTCCATGATGTCCATTTCCGGAGAACAGGCGGAAGAATTTGTGCGCGCCGCGGGCGCGGGCATCGGCACGTTCCGCGAAAAACTGTTTGATTATATGTACCAGTTTGACGCCGCTGTGCTGGAGAAACGGGGGAAGATTCGTGAACTTTGATTATACGTTGTATTTGGTGACGGACAGCACGATGTGTCCGCGGGAGCAGCTGCCCGGCGTGGTGGAACAGGCAATTGAGGGCGGCGTGACCATGGTGCAGCTGCGGGAAAAGGATTGTTCCAGCCGTGTGTTTTATGAAACGGCGCTGTGCGTGCAGGAAGTGACGCGGCATTACGGCGTGCCGCTGCTGATCAATGACCGCCTGGATATTGCGCTGGCAGTGGACGCGGAGGGGCTGCATATCGGTCAATCCGATTTACCGGCATCGGTCGCGCGGCGCATTTTGGGCAAAGAAAAACTGCTGGGCGTGTCCGCCGGTACGCTGGAAGAAGCGCGGCAAGCGGTAGCGGACGGTGCGGATTATCTTGGCGTGGGCGCGGTATTCCCCACCGACACCAAAGAAGACGCGGATGCAGTGGGCGTGGAAGGGCTGAAACAAATCTGTGCGGCGGTGGACATACCCATTGTGGGCATCGGCGGACTGAAAGAACATAATTTGCCTGTGCTGGAGGGCACAGGGATAGATGGTATCGCGGTGGTATCTGCAATTGTAGCGCAAAAAGATCCGCGCGGTGCGGCGCAGCAGCTTTGCCGTGTGTTGGAAGGGGTTTTGCACAAATGATACAGGGTGCGATTTTTGACTTGGACGGCACGTTGGTGGACTCCATGCGCATCTGGGACAACATCCTGACGGACTATTTGGACGCACGCGGGCTGTCTTGGGAGCCGCAAATTTTGCAGGACATTGCGACGATGGGGCTGATGGAATCCGCGGCATACGTGCAAAAAAAATATACGTTGCCCTACGCGCCGAAGGAAATCGTGACGCAGTGGGAGGCGATGGTGTTCCGGCTGTATGCGGAGGAAGTGAAGGCTAAACCCGGTGCGGTGGCTTGTGTCAAGGCGCTGCGGAAAGCGGGCGTTCCTTGCTGCATTGCCACCTCCAACTTCCGGGAGTCAACACAGGCGGCGCTGCGGCATATCGGGCTGGAAGAGGAGTTTGCACGGATTTTGACGGCGGACGAAGTGGGCGGTAACAAATCCCAGCCGGATATTTATTTGGCGGCGGCGCAGTATTTGGATGCGGCGCCGCAGCAATGCCTGGTGGTGGAGGATATGCTGGAAGCGGTGCGGACGGCGAAAAATGCAGGGTTTTGGGTGTGCGCTGTCTATGACGAGACCTCTTCGCGCGGCGTGGAACAGCAGTTGCGGGAAGCGGCGGATTTTTACGTGAAGAATTTGACGGAAGTTTTGCAGAAACTATCTGTCATGGAATAGAAAGTAAGCGTTCGGGAGACCGGACGCGGCACAGAAAGGAAGTAATTTTGTGGACTATACAACACAAATGCAGGCGGCAAAACTGGGTATCGTGACGCCGCAAATGAAAGCGGTCGCGGAAAAAGAGGGTATGGACGAGCAGGTGTTGTTGCAGCGCGTGGCAGCGGGCAGCATTGCCATTCCGGCGAACCGGCACCATACGGCGTTGTCGCCGGAGGGCGTCGGCGAAGGGCTGCGGACAAAAATTAATGTCAACCTCGGCATCTCGCGCGACTGTCAGGATTTTGAAAAAGAGATGGAGAAGGTCAAAAAGGCGGTGGAACTCAAAGCGGAGGCCATTATGGACTTAAGTTCCTATGGCAAAACGTTTGACTTCCGCCAGCGGCTCATTGACGAGTCTCCCGCCATGATTGGTACAGTGCCCATCTACGATGCGGTGGGATTTTTGGAAAAAGATTTGGCGTCCATCGAGCCGGAGGAGTTTTTGAAGGTCATTCGCACCCATGCGGAGCAGGGGGTGGATTTCATGACGATTCACGCGGGCATCACGCGTGAGACGGCAAAACATTTCAAGTAGAACCAGCGCACCACGTACATTGTGTCCCGCGGCGGATCGCTGATTTTCGCGTGGATGGAAATGACGGAG
>CBCTHD010000311.1:0-3534 GCA_965146615.1 uncultured Clostridia bacterium | reverse complement strand
GGTAGTCTGGTGCCGGAGGCGTTAAAAATTCATCACGAGGGCTACCGGTTGATTCAAATTTGTGCAACCAAAGTGGAAGACGAATATGAAATCACCTATTCTTTTGGAAAAGACTATGAAATGATTGGGCTGCGTATGCGGGTGATGCCAGGCGCGGAAATCATGAGTATCAGCAATATTTATGCACCGGCGTTTCTCTATGAAAACGAGATACAGGACCTTTTTGGAATTAAAGTGAAACTGATGACACAGGATTATGAGGGAAATCTTTACCGGATTGAACAGAAAAAGCCGTTTCAGTAAATGGCGAAAAACCGGATATGAATAACCATATGAAATGAGGGAAGAAACGATGTCAGTACGCAGCGTGGTACCGTTTGGACCACAACATCCTGTCTTGCCGGAGCCCATTCATTTGGATTTGGTTTTGGAGGACGAAAAAGTTGTAGAAGCGATTCCGTCCATTGGGTTTGTACACCGTGGACTGGAAAAACTAGTTGAGAAAAAAGATTTTCAGGAATATGTTTATGTTGCAGAACGCATTTGCGGTATTTGCAGCTTCATGCATGGCATGGGGTATTGTAATGCTGTTGAAACCATTATGGACGTCGCTGTTCCGCCGCGCGCCAATTATCTGCGCACCATTTGGTGCGAGATGTCTCGTGTACACAGCCATTTGCTGTGGCTGGGGTTGCTGGCGGATGCATTTGGGTTTGAAAGTCTATTTATGCAGTCCTGGCGGATGCGTGAAAAAATTCTAGACATGTTTGAGCTGTCCACGGGAGGACGCGTTATTTTTTCTGTCAACAAAATTGGCGGTGTCCGTAAAGATATGGATCTGGAAATGCTAAAGGAATTTCTAAAAGTATTTGATGATATTGAACGGGATTTGAAAATATTGTCTAAGACGTTTTTGGAGGACTATGCCGTGAATAGCAGGTTGCGCGGTGTGGGCGTATTGACGAAGCAGCAAGCACACGACATGGGTGCTGTTGGACCGTTTATGCGTGCCAGCGGTATTCAGTTGGACAACCGGAAATTGGGATATGCAGCGTATCCGGATTTGGATTTTGAGCCAATCACCAGTGATGTCGGTGACTGTTATGCGCGCTGTGATGTGCGGATTCGAGAAATTTTCCAGTCAATTGACTTGATCCGTCAGGCTGCTGCAAAAATTCCAGAAGGGGAGATTGCCACTGCCGTAAAAGGATTTCCTAAGGGAGAGCATTTCATGCGTGTGGAACAGCCGCGCGGCGAAGCCATTTATTATGTAAAAGCAAACGGTACAAAGTTTTTGGACCGTGTACGTGTGCGCACGCCCACCTTTGCAAATTTGCCGGGTATGTTGGAAACGTTGAAAGGCTGTCAGCTTGCGGACGTACCGATTTTGATTTTGACAATTGACCCTTGTATTAGTTGTACAGAGAGGTAATTGATATGAATATGATGAATTTTACGAAAACCGTCATGAAGAATTTGTTTTCTAAGCCTGCGACACGAAACTATCCCGCGCAGCCAAAAGCGTTTTTCGAGCGGACACGGGGACATGTAGAAATTCGTATTCAAGACTGTATCTTTTGCGGGTTATGCTCCAGAAAATGTCCGACTGGAGCAATTACCGTGGAGCGCGGAGAAAAAAGCTGGTCTATTGAGCGGTTTGGCTGTATCCAGTGTGGCTATTGTGTAGAAAGTTGTCCTAAAAAATGTTTGAGTATGCTGCCACCGTATCCGACACCGGCGGCACAAAAGCCGACGGAAACATATGTGCAGCCGCAGCCGGAACCGGAAACGGTGGATCATACAGAGGAAACGAAAGCAAAGGTCGGAGAGACAACAGAACACTAGGACAGCATGGAGAGGCGGACAGTATAGGAATGCTCCGGCTCTCTCTTATTATAAAATTACTATAAGAAAGAAGGAATCATCTTATGCATGAATATCATGAAGCAATCCATATTATAGAGCACGCAATCGATCAGGCAAAGGCAGAAGGGAAAAGCAAGGTTACAAAAATTAATTTGGTGATTGGGGAAAGCTCTGGTTTTTCCGGAGACAGTATTCGTTTACATTTTGAAGAAGCGGCGGTGGGAACGATTTGTGAGGGTGCGGAAATTTGCGTAAAGCCTGTGAAAACAATGCTGCGCTGTCCAAATTGTCATGAATTGTTCGCACGGCGGCCATTTCATTTTGAATGTCCGCACTGTGGTACGGAAGGAGAACCCAGCGAGGTGGGAAAAGAAATGGCGATAGAGAGCATTGAAGCGCAATGACGTGCCGCGTGAAAGCAATTGGTGTAGTACAAGGTGTTGGCTTTCGTCCTTATACTGCGCGGCTGGCAAAGCGGCTGAACTTATGCGGCAGTGTGCGCAATAGCGGTGGCATTGTTGAAATCCTGCTGAAGGGAACGAAGGAACAAATTACACAGTTTTTGGAGCAGATGGAAACCAATCCGCCGGAAGGTGCAAATATCCTCCGGTTGGAAATGGAGCAGGTTCCGGAACAATCGTTTGCAGAGGAATTTACTATCCTTCCCAGCGGCGGAACACCCCAAGAGACACCTATATTGCCGCCGGATTTACCTACGTGTAGCCAATGCTTAGCAGAATTACACGCGTCGGATAACAGGAGATACCGGCATCCATTTATCAGTTGTACTGCTTGTGGACCGCGTTACAGTATCATAGAGGACATTCCATATGATAGAGAAACGACTACGATGCATGATTTTGCGTTATGTGACGATTGCGCGGAGGAATACCGCGCGGATACGCGGCGCAGACACGCCCAGACCATTTGTTGCCATAAGTGTGGACCACAATTATTGTTTCAAAAGGATAGCGCTGAATGGGAAGGGGAATGCGCCTTAAATCATGCTGTCAAACAGATAGAGCGGGGCGGAGTGATTGCGGTCAAAGGAATTGGCGGATACCAGTTCGTATGCCGTCCCGACGATAGACGTGTTGTAGCACAGCTGCGGCAAATGAAAAAGCGGGAAAGAAAACCGCTTGCCGTCATGTTTCCAACGCTGGAGTCTATTTGCCGGTTTTGCCATGTAAACGTGCAGGAAAAACAACTATTACAAAGTCCGGCGCGTCCCATTGTCTTGCTGGAAAAAAGGACAGTATGCTTTTATCGTGAAATCGCAGGAGACAGTCACCTGATTGGTGCATTTTTGCCATATTCGCCGCTGCATCATTTGCTGACAGAACAGTGCGGACCGCTCGTTGTCACAAGTGGGAATGTGAGCGGAGAGCCGCTCACAACACAGGATACACAAATGATGCAGCAGTTTCTCCCCAAATTAGATGGTGTACTATATCATAAGCGGCGTATCCAGGTACCATTAGATGATTCTGTGGCACAGGTTTTATGCGGAGGACAGCAGATCATTCGCCGCAGCCGTGGATATGTGCCGCTGCCTATTTTGACAAAGCAGACATTTCCCGTGCCTATTTTGGCGGCAGGTGGAGATTTGAAAGCCTGTTTTTGTTTGGCACCAGGACAACGAGCTTATTTAAGTCAATATCTGGGGGA
>CBCTHD010000310.1:0-3538 GCA_965146615.1 uncultured Clostridia bacterium | reverse complement strand
TAGCAAGTTCATAACATTTAATTGAATCATAAATACCACCTTCCAAATTTCTATGTATCTATAGACTAATACATTATTAACGAAAAAGTATAGACTAATGCGTGAAGTGGTGGTATAATAAATATAAATAACAACTAAAAGGAGAGATTAAAGTGGCTGAAAAGATATGCACCTTTGCAGGACATCGGGACGTTTTTGGAAGTGGAAACTTGGGCAGTAGAGTATATTTGGAGTTAAAACGGCTGGTAAGGAACGAGGGTGTGACTTGTTTCCTATCGGGAGGTATGGGCGGGTTTGATGCACTGTGTGAAGGTAGAGTGCGTGAATTGAAAAGAGAATTTCCTCAAATCCGTTTGCAATGGGTGATTCCCTACATTACAAAAGACTTTCGGCAAAATGAAAGTTATTTTCGTGCCCAGTATGATGATATTTTATATCCGCTTCCCGGCGTGTACTATAAAAATGCGATATGGCGCCGTAACTGTTGGATGGTGGATCAAGCAGATTTTCTGCTTGCCTACATTTGCCGACCTCAGAGCGGCGCATTTCAAACCTTACGCTACGCCCGTCGGCAAGATATATCAATTATTAATTTGGGAACAAGGGATAGGTAATGGGAAACAACGTGTTATTAAAGCGAGCACGCTTTTTTTACGATGTCTTGCATTAGATGGTAAAAAATGATATGATACTACTATTAAGAGGTTTCGTTTGTAAAAAATTGGTTATAATTTCATTGAGAAAGAGGGTGTGGAGATGCAGGAAGGATTGCAAGTACAGCGGCAATATTTTGAAAGCGGTCGGACCAGAGATATTGCGTTTCGGCGGAAGCAGCTGGAAATTTTGCGGCAGGGAATTGAGCGGCATGAATGTGATATAATGGATGCACTGCGGGCAGATTTGGGAAAAACACCGTTTGAGAGCTATGTGGCTGAAATCGGTATGGCGCTGGCAGAATTACGTTATGTGGAAAAACATCTGGCGTGCTGGGCAAAACCGCGGCATACGGGTGTACCGCTGACGCATTTTCCCGCAGCTGCAAAAATTTATCCGGAGCCATATGGTGTAGCACTGGTGATTGCGCCGTGGAATTATCCCTTTCAACTGGCAATTGAACCGCTGATTAGCGCCATTGCGGCAGGCAACTGTGTGACGCTCAAGCCTTCGGAGTATGCCACGCACACCGCAGCGGTAATGGAAAAATTGGTGCGGGAACTGTTTGACCCTGCCTATGTCCGCGTGGTTTGCGGCGGAGTGGAGACATGCGAAGCGTTGCTTTGCCAGCCGTTTGATTTTATCTTTTTTACAGGAAGTCCTGCTGTAGGAAAAATTGTCATGCGTGCAGCGGCGGAACACTTAACGCCTGTAGTGCTGGAGCTGGGCGGAAAAAGCCCCTGCGTGGTGGACAACACTGCGGATATTCCAACAGCCGCGCGCCGTATCGCCTGGGGAAAGACGCTGTGCGCCGGACAGACCTGCGTTGCGCCTGATTACGTACTGGTGCAAGAGGAAGTGCGGGACGCCCTGGTGAAGGAATTTGGCAGCGCTATTCAAGTTTTTTATGGGGAACAACCGCTTGCAAGTGAAGATTATCCTAAAATTCTGAGAAAAAGCCACTTTGAACGGCTGTGCGAATGCATGGACGGCTGCGATATTCTGTTTGGCGGGCAGGTGGACCGCGCGGCGAAAAAGATAGAACCTACGCTGCTGGGTGGTGTGACATGGGATAGCCCCGTCATGCAGGAGGAAATATTTGGACCCCTTCTGCCTATTTTGACGTTTCAAAACATAGAGGAAGCAGTTTATACCATACAAAAGCAGCCTCATCCGCTGGCACTCTATGTGTTTTCAAAAGATAAACGGACAGTGCGGCGTCTGACAGAGGGACTGACATATGGCGGCGCTTGTGTGAATGATACACTCATGCATATGACGCTGCCGCAGTTGCCGTTTGGCGGCGTGGGACAAAGCGGTATGGGTGCATATCATGGGAAAGCGGGATTTGAAGCGTTTTCCCGCCCTAAAAGCGTATTATTACGCGGGCTGCATCCCGATATTCCACTGCGTTATCCACCCTATGACGGAAAGCTAAAATGGCTAAAAAAACTGCTCAAGTAAGAAGTGGAACGATAAGCACAAAAGGAAACAACGCCTGTGTAATAAAGTACAGGCGTTGTTTTTCATATGAAAGCTAATCGTTTTCTTACCGATAACCGAGTCCATAAAGCAACACATTTTTTTGCAAGTCAGCGCCGCAGTGCGGACAGCAGAGGTGCGTTGTTGCATTGATGGGGGAAAGGCAAATAGGACAATAATGAGAAAAGGCGCTTAAATGGGATAGGTGCCGGCGTTTTGCTTCATTTTGGGAGAGTAACATGATTTGAGATAGGTCTACGCCAAGAATATCATATTGGTAAAGTTCGTATCGCAAACTACGAATACGATTTTCAATGACTGCCGGTGTGACACCAAACTGCTTAGCGAGAGTCGGTTTGATGTGCTGTGGTTCGCGGCAATAAAGACGGCTCGCTTCGCAAAGTGCGGGAAGGAACAATTGATACGGCACCAAAAGTTCCGCTGCTCCTTCGTTTGCTTCCCATTCAATGAATGGGTTTTGTGTCGGCTGTGTTTTATCAAAGCAGTTAAAACAGTTCATTCGCAAATCCCGGTGCTTGGTCAAGTGAATCAATTCATGCCCGCAATCAAAATTTTGTTCCAAAGGATGCCTGTTTGCATTTAGTACAATGGTATCGCACTTATCGCCGATGAACGCCAGTGCGCAAAATCCAGCTGTTTGAAAAGAATGTCGCTTGATTTGTGTTGGGCGCTGAAAATGTAAGTCTGTCAGCTGGAGCGGATAAGATGCGAGCGTTACATGAAGTTGATCGCGCAGACGGGATACATGCTGATATAAAGCGGTTTTTGCGTTGTTCATTGGCATAATTCACAGCCTCCGATTTTCATGATGTCATTGATTTTGCTGCCTATGAGAATGATAGAGATTTAAAATCGCGTCGACATCGTCTTCTGTCAGACCCAATTCTTCCGCTCCTTTTGCTAGACGGAAATAGACTTGGTCCATGTCTGAAAGTTCATTTGCGTTGCGCACCATACTTTTACCCAGCAGAAAATCAGCAGACACGTCAAATAAATCGGCAATCTGCGCCAATTTATCTATGTCAGGCTTAATGTCTCCACGTTCATATTTGGCTAATGTGGAAAAAGAAATACCTAGTTTTTGCGCGACTACACTTTGTGTCCAATGTCGCTCTCTGCGCAAGGTACGAAGATTTTGACCTAAACTGTTTTGACCTTTCTCACTCAATTTTTTCACACCCTTTAATAAAAATTATCGTAATATGACAATATTATAACTTAGAAAAGACAAAAAATCAAGTAAAAAGCAATAAAATGTCTTATTAATACAAAAATACTTAAATTTGTATTGACAAGACAAAATAAATGCGATATAATTGTCTTATCGATACAAAAATACTTGCAAGTATTTAATTTATGTAGGAAGCGCTTCTTTTTTTAT
>CBCTHD010000309.1:0-3540 GCA_965146615.1 uncultured Clostridia bacterium | reverse complement strand
CTTTCCGGCATGTTAAGCCGCTTTCACAACTATGGACTATTACCCCTGTGCAGGAATGCTCCACTTATATCCATACCCCCATATGGTCTGAATATATTTTGGTTCCGCTGGATCTTCCTCAATTTTTTTTCGGATTCGCCGCACGTTCACGTCCACAATTTTCAATTCACCAAAAAAGTCTTTTCCCCACACTGTATTCAAAATTTCTTCCCGACTCATTGCCGTTTCGGGATTTTCAATAAAATTCTTAATAATGGCATATTCCACCTGTGTCAAATCAATAATCTTGTCATTTTTATAAAGCGTTCTGCTCTTTGTATTCAGCTTGAACGGCGGGCAGGAAATTTCGTTTTTTGTATCCTTGTCGCTCATAGCAACGCGACGGTAGAGTGCATCAATTCTCGCCGTCAGTTCCGCCGGACTAAACGGTTTGGTCACATAATCGTCCGCACCGGACATCAATCCTGTTACCTTATCCATCTCCTGCGTCTTGGCTGTCAACATTAAAATTCCCATTGTTTGGCTGCGCTGACGGATGTATTTGCAGACCGTAAATCCGTCGGTACTGTATCGATATATTCCATTGCTTTCTGTCCGGTATCCGCTTCAATAACGTCGTAGCCGCTGCGTTTGAGATTTATGACAACAAACTCGCGGATGTATTCCTCATCCTCCATAACAAGCACTTTTCTCATAGCAATCACCTTTTCTTCTTATTCTGTCCGCCTGACATCTAGTTGACGGTTCTAAAATTGTTTTTGATGACTTCAAAATCCGCACCGGTCAAATCTGTTACGCTGACCGCATAGACATTGTTCAGTGTTCTGGTAATCTCCGTTTTTCCTTCCAAATCGGTACTTTTCAAATCTTTCACATAGTAGGAATAAATATTCAAAACCGACTTATAATCAAAGCCAACCTTCATCAAAAATTCAATTCGATTTTCTCCCTGATTATTCATACGGTTCACCGTAATCTCTTCGTTTTTCCAAGCCGCCGGGTAAATAAATATATATCCGTCCGTGTAGTTGCTAAAACTCTTTTCCACTTCCGTGAGCGCACCGTTTTGCCAAATGTTCCAACTAACAACGTTTTCTGCTACTATGGAATCCACATCTTCATAGTTTGGCATCGCTTTCACAATGGGAATCTCCACAATGCCATCGTTGTTAATGTCTTGACAATTTTCATGCACGTCAAGCAACTCTGTATCGTCCTCTCCCGATTCAAACAGGCTCTGAAACGCACCGTTTTCCATTCCAATCACTTTGGTATAAGACTTTTCGCCTACCAACAAATCCAAAAAGACACCACGCTGCGCGGCATTTACATTACCAAAGATAACGTTACTAAATTTTCCGTCCGTTCCCATATTCAATGACATTCTACTCGTTTCCGCAACACCGTCTTTCTGGTACTGGTAAAGCACAATGTCTTGCATTACTGTATCTGTTTTGGGTTGAATTACGCACAACTCCTGTACCTCATCTTGGTCAAAGTCCGTCATTACCATTTCGTTGTAGGAGGCGCTGAAAATCTCTTTTTTATTGTTGCCAATTTTATAGATACTGACCCCTTTATTTGTCTGGTCAAACAGCCGCCACCCAATTACCAGTTCTTTTTTCTTATCCCCGGTGACATCTGCATAATAAATTTTATCCACTTCATTACCATTTCCCGCAATCTCATAAGTGGTTTCCCACTGTTGGCCATTACGATCCAACACCTTGACTGTAACAGGTTTTTGCGTGTCCTCCTCCTTATAAAAAACAATCACTTCGTCTTCTCCATCATTGTCCAGATCATAAAATTGGATCGCGTTTTTATTATCGCCCGATATGGGACTGACCATCTTTGCGTTATTGGGGATCTGCGCTTTAATCGCTTTACTGATGACCTCCTGTTCCCCGGTCAAGCTAGGGGCCTTCATCAGTTCCTCGCCCGACTTCATCTCACAGCCGGTTAGCAGCAGCATGATCGCCACTAAGCCTAAAATCATCTTTTTCATAAGGGTCCCTCCCTCTTTGTTTCATTGTCTATATCGTAACACTTTCCTAATATACTATAAAAATACCTAACTATTTTATTATAATATAAATCGCCCGAAAAGTAGTTACAAACAGGTGTCAATTTAAATCTCCACCACTTTTCCCATGCAGCTGCGGCTTGCCACGTCCAGTATCACATCACCACCGATTTCTGCTCCCTGCTGCCGGATTTCCTCCGATACCCTTCCAAATGCAAGCGGTGGTCTGTTGTTGTTTGCGCTCAGATGCCCCAGCATAATGTTGCCCGTTCCGCTGCGCACCAACGCCGCCGCAAATTTTGCTGCCTGGTCGTTGGAAAAATGCCCTTCGCTGCCCAAAATCCGCCGCTTGAGTTGCGGATGATACCGCCCTGTTTTTAACATCATTTCATCGTAATTGGATTCTAAAAACACAAAATTGCTGTTTTTCATCTCCAGCGCAATGTTCTCGCAAATTTTCCCCATATCCGTAGCAATGGCGACTTTGCGTCCGCCCGCATGTAAAATATAGCCAACTGGCTCCCGTGCATCATGCGGCAGTTCAAATGGCTGGACCGTCACACTCCCAATGTCAAAGAATTGTCCCGGCTGCAAAATATGAATTTCAGATTCTACGCTGCCGCGCTGTTCTTCCATGGCTTCCAGCGTACCTGCTGTCGCATAAACCGGCGTACCAAACCGCTTGGTGAATACGCGGATACCCGCCACATGGTCACTGTGCTCATGTGTAACCAAAATACCATCCAACTCTTCCGCTGCCACCCCCAATTCTGACAACCTCTCCGCAACACGCTTGGCAGAAATACCGCAGTCAATCAGCAACTTTGTCTTCCCGTTTTCAAAATATAACGCATTGCCATTGCTGCCGCTTTGCAGCGAACAAAACCGGCTCATCGGCCTCGCCCCCTTTCTATTCATAGAATACCCTGTGCAGGTACAACCCCTGCGGCGGGGCTGTCATACCCGCCCGTTTGCGGTCTTTGGACAAAAGAATCTCTATGACATCATCGGGCTGTATTTTTCCATTTCCTGCATAGACTAATGTTCCAGTGATGATACGTACCATATTATATAAATAACTGTTCGCATGAACTTTGATTTCAAACAGCTTGCCCTGCTGCGAAACGCAAACCTCATACATTTCTTTTTCCATTTGTTTCTGCTGTCCGCCTGCCGCCATGAATGCAGTAAAATCGTGTGTTCCCACCAAATGTTCCGCCGCCCGCTGCATTTTTTCCAGGTTCAGCGGTATGGGATATTGCCACACGCGGTCTTTTTCAAACGGGTCGCGCACATTGGAATTATGAATCCGATATACATAAATCTTCGATTTTGCATCGTAGCGGGCGTTGAAATTTTCCTCCGCTTCCTCACACAACGTCACTGCAATATCATCCGGCAAATTGGCATTCATGGCATAGGACATACGTTCGCACGGAATTTTTGTCTCCGTGTGGAAATTGCAGACATAGTGCCGCGCATGGACGCCCGCATCCGTACGGCTGCACCCCGTT
>CBCTHD010000308.1:0-3555 GCA_965146615.1 uncultured Clostridia bacterium | reverse complement strand
TACGCATACCGTCCAGCGGTGGACGGGCGTGTTAAATATCTTGAAATTCCGTGCGATCGGAAGTGGCATTGCAAATTTGGAGGTACAGCATGAATAGTCAAATTCGTATAGCGCTGACGCGAAAACGTATTATTGCTATGATAGTGGTACTGTGTCTTTTGGCGCTCAGCATTTCCACCATTGCACGTCCGAATCAAATGTTGATTAAATGGTATCAGTCTCCGATTACAGAGCAGGGACAGGAAAACGCAGAGCGCTTGGCGCAATACATTGTAGCGGAACAAATTTCAGAAGAAAAAGTGCAGCAAGTAAAGTATGCTGCACAGCGTGTAACGGATCATTTGCAGGAAATTTTGCGGACAACCTCAATGTCGGCTGACCTGCTACAAACTACTTCGCAAGAGCAGGAACAACAATTGGCGCAGACTTTACAAAATACCTTTGATGCAGATGAAGCAGCTTATTGGATGCTGCGGCTGGAGACAGAGTTTGACAGTTTTGAGACGGTATTGGACGAATATCTCTATTGTTTGCAGGTCGGATTGAACCTTTCTCTTTTTGAAACGGATCGGGACAGCTACGAGAAGCAGGTAGAGGAAAGCCAGATGAAACTGCGCCGTGAGGAGGCATTGACTGCTCAAAAATTAGAAGAGATGATGTTGGAAACGCTGCGTAGCAGCAATGTACAGCAATCGTCCCAACCGGAAACAGGGCTTCAGGAGGGAAGCGGGATCCCATCGGCACAAAATCCGGCGCCGAATGTTGTACCACAGAAGCAGGATCCACGCCCACAGAATCCGGGTGTGCAGGCAATGGAGGAAGTTGAAGCGATAACACAGGGATGGATGCGGTAAAGGGGGAGAAGACGTGAAAAAAAAGAATCAATGGACAGTGAAACATACTGGAATTCTTTTGATGGCAGCTGTGTTGGTGATCAGCCTTGGTGCAGTCTTGGCGGCGCCCGTTGGTAATATGGTCACAAAAAGAAATACGCAGGGGGCACAAGGAGGAACAACAAAACCGCTCATGCCGCAGCAGCTGGCTGAAACGGAGAAGAAGGAAGCGAAAAGGGAGTGGAGAAAACAATTAGAACAACAGGCGGCACGAGTGGAAGTGCCGGAAGCGCTGCGAGACGGCGCGAGTCTGGTAAATTTAGATGGTTCGCTAGAAGAACAGCGCATCAAAGGATTCCAACGAATTTGTGTAGACAAAGAACTGACGGAAGCGGAGAAAACTATTTTAACAGATTTTGTTTTGGCGTATCCACAGCAAACTGAAACCTTGTATGCACTCTATGATTTCCTGTATGATTATTTCTTTACAAAACAGGATTTACAACTTGCCATGCAGCGCTGCCAAAATGGGGAGAATGTTGAAAGCGTGTTGGAAGATTATTTTAACATAGAACAGTCCTACCAGCCGCCACAGGTCGAGAGTGAACGTGTTTATTATTATATAGAAGAACGAGGACTCTCGGCGGACGATTCCGCGATTGCTAAAACGCTGACGTTTCGTCAAGTTTCGGAGTATGAAACCATTATGGGATGGCTGTCAAGCGGGAAAACCTGGGAACAGATTGGCATTGAATTGGAACTGTTAAATTTATCAGGCAGAATGCGTACATTGACCGTGACACAAGAAGAGGTACAACAAACACAGAAGACGCTGCATATTTCAGAGGAGGAAGCGGTGTCCAAGGTCGCGGAAGCAAAAAAAGCCAATGTGCCAGAGGAAGCGCTGACGGAGTACCTGACAGGAAAACAATCCAGTGGTGCAGCACTGAAGCAGCGCAGCATAGATGTCTATCAATCCGATGAAGGGAGGGATTGATGTGAAAAAATACTATGCTGTAAGTTTTGTTTTGTTGATTTGTATGCTGACTTTTCCTCTGCTCGTATCTGCAACGGATGAAGAAGATATTGTCAACAACTTGATAATACCCTCCCAGCAATACGATACAGGTCTTTCGGCAGCGTATTATAACAATAATAAACAGGAAGTGGAAGTGGACGAACGTACCGGGCAGGTGACACTGCGTCAAACAGATTACAGTCTTCCTGGAAGAAATGGATTGGATTTGGAATTGACGCGTATCTATCGCAGCGGCCAGGCAAGCTATTATAATATATACACCAAACGGGATAACACTGCCTGGATCAATTACGTAGAATCCGATCCAAGTAAGGTAGATTTTCTAAGCATATATGAAAAACGCTATAATATTGGTGTGGGAATGCGTTTTTCCTTCCCAACCATTGAATTAAAAGGGGGCTATCTTTATCTACATTCCGAGTCTGGCGCAGTCTATACCTTGAACTCCAAAGCAAGTGGCTATTATGTGGTAGGACATAATCTTGAAGATATTCAAGTGATGCGGAGTACAGAATACAGCACCGGTGGAAAAACCAGTTATTTTGTGTTAATAGAAAAGGACGGCAAAAAAACCTATTTTGACAATAACGGCTATGTGCTGGGAATTGTCAATCGGTATGGCGACCAGATTCAATTTGAATATGATACCTATGAGTTACCAATAGGCAGCAGACAACTGATAAAGAAAATCACTGATACAGTTGGGCGTGTTGTATCGTTTGATTATCACTGGGATTCCTCATATAACGTACCGGCATCAGGGGATCTACAGCATAAATTTGACACTACGGTAACATTGCCGGACGGAAATATGCTGGTTTATGAAAAATCTTGTTTTGTAAAAGATGGATATTCTCAACGGGAACGCCTACAAACGGTATGGTGGACCGATGTGGAGAAATATGCTGACGGGGACTATGGAGATGCCAAGTACGATATGTCCTACGAACAAGCACGCTATAATTTTAATTTTAATGCCGGAGAGAATTATACTACTCCGCCATATGTTTCCGGCGGTGGCGCCGCCAAGGACTATAATGTATGGGAAAATATAGCGGTTGTCAATAACGAAGTAGACAATCAGGCAAAGATATTTCAATACGTTGACGGGACACGGCGGCTTGGAACGGAAGGAAGCCAGACCTATCGACGTGTTTCTCGGCAGGTTGATTTACGCTTGGATAATGCGGTAATAGACACAGAAAACGGGAAAGTATCAAGCTATACAGGGGATGTGTTGCGGGAAACCACATATAGTTATACTGGACAGCCAGATGGATATATAAAAGGGAAGAAAGATTATGAAGAATATTCATTTGACCTCCAGGATGATCTTTATTGGTTCCGTTATAATACAGGAACAGACAGTTTTAAATGGGACGGCGGTATAGGACAGGCTGGAACCGGCGGGCTACGTAGTTCTAATTATAGTGCCGATACAGAACTGAAAACTTCCATTAAACGCACATTTCAACTGGAAACGGAAGGAGAACTATGGCTGGACGCCAAACTAAGCACAAATGATGCAGGACACTATTTGACGGTATATAAAACACAAAACAATCAGCAAGTGGAGCTGGCAAAATTTGAGCTTCATGATGAGTGGGGAACGTATGGCTGCACCATTCCGGCGGGTAGCAACGATATTGCAGTTGTGTACAGTTTCCCGGCGGGAGGACGCAA
>CBCTHD010000307.1:0-3557 GCA_965146615.1 uncultured Clostridia bacterium | reverse complement strand
GCAGAGGACGGCGGCGACCTTTATCTGATTAATGGCAATATGCTCCCGCTTGCCAGCGCCGGAGCTTTTGCTAAGGAAACACAAAATCTAAATGAAAGGGAGGAATCCGATGAAGAAGTTTTGGAAGTGGAAAAACAGGACGGTAACGAATCAGGAGACGGGGCTGGAACAGACGGAACGGACGCTGTTCCTAAACGGCACCATCGCAGAAGAAACTTGGTTTGACGATGACATTACCCCAGCGCTGTTCAAAGACGAACTGATGTCTGACAGCGGCAGAGTGACCGTGTGGATCAATTCACCGGGCGGCGACTGCGTTGCGGCGGCACAGATTTACAATATGCTGAAAGAATATAAAGACAGCGTCACGGTAAAAATCGACGGCATTGCGGCAAGCGCGGCTTCGGTGATCGCTATGGCAGGCGACGAGGTGCTCATGTCCCCCGTTTCTATGATGATGATACACAACCCGGCAACCGTAGCGTTCGGCGACAGCGCAGAAATGCAAAAAGCAATTGATATGCTGTCTGGGGTAAAGGATTCTATTATCAACGCCTACGAGGTTAAAACAGGATTGTCACGCGCAAAGCTGTCACACCTGTTGGACGCCGAAACCTGGATGGACGCAAATAAGGCGGTGGAGCTTGGCTTTGCCGATGATATCCTTTTCAGAAATGCCCGGAAACAGGAGCCGGACGAAGAGGACTCAGACGAAAATGAGCCGGATGAGGAAGAAAATCTTCCGTTTAAGAAAGAAAACACGGTGTTGTTTTCCCGTAGGGCAGTCACTAATTCCCTAATCAATAAGCTGGCAGCACATACAAAGAGCAAAGACGCTCCGTCATCGGCTGTACCCCCTCAAACAGAGGGACGCAGCATAGACGAGCTATATAACCGGTTAAATATTATTAAGCACCATATTTAGAAGGAGGTATTTTAACTATGACCATTTTAGAACTTCGTGAAAAAAGAAACAAGGCATGGGAGGCAGCAAAGGCTTTCCTTGACTCTCATCGCAACGAAAGAGGAGTGCTTTCAGCCGAAGACGACGCCGCATACACAAAAATGGAACAGGAAATAGAGGACTTAGGGCGTGAGATCGCCCGTATGGAACGGCGCGAAGCACTGGACGCGGAACTGAATAAACCTGTCAATATCCCCATTACCGGACAGCCGGCAAAAAGCGGCGCTGATGACGAAAAGAAAGGCCGTGCATCTGACGAGTACAAGCGTAATTTCTGGAATGCCATGCGTATGACAGGTGATCCGCACATCATCCGCAACGCACTGCAGGAAGGAGCCGATTCGGAAGGCGGATATCTGGTGCCGGATGAATTTGAACGTACTCTGGTAAAGTCATTGGAGGAAGAGAACATCTTCCGCAGTCTGGCAAAAATCATTCAAACTTCCAGCGGTGACAGGAAAATCCCTGTGGTGACCACACACAGCAGCGCAAGCTGGCTGGATGAAGAAGAACTGCTTTCCGAAAGTGACGAAGTGTTCGGGCAAACGTCTCTTTCGGCATACAAGCTGGGTACGTTTATTAAGGTCTCTGATGAGCTTTTAAATGACAGTGTATTTGACCTGGAAGGATATATCTCTACAGAATTTGCCCGACGCATCGGTTCTAAGGAAGAGGAAGCGTTCTTTACCGGTGACGGAAGCGGGAAACCGACGGGTATTTTCGCAGCATCCGGCGGCGCTGATATAGGGGTTACTTCTGCGGCAGCTGCGGCGCTGACGGCTGATGAACTAATTGACCTCTTCTACTCCCTCCGCTCACCTTACCGTAAAAAAGCCGTATGGGTGATGAATGATTCCACTGTAAAAGCCATCCGCAAGTTAAAAGACGGCAACGGCCAGTATTTGTGGCAGCCGGCGCTCACTGCCGGGACGCCGGATACCATTTTAAACCGGCCTGTGTACACCTCTTCTTATGTGCCGGCAATCGCGGCAGGCGCCAAGACCATTGCGTTTGGTGACTTCGGTTATTATTGGATTGCCGACCGCCAGGGCAGGAGTTTTAAACGTCTGAACGAGCTGTTTGCAACCACCGGTCAGGTGGGCTTTATGGCGACACAGCGTGTAGACGGCAAGCTGATCCTTTCCGAGGCTGTGAAAGTACTTCAGCAGAAATCTGAATGAGGTGACGGCATATGAAAAACAAGATACTGAAAGGCTGCAGCGGGCTGGCCTTTTCCTTTTCACAGGGGGAAACTGCGGAGGTAACCGCCGAACTTGGCCGCGATCTGGTAAACGGCGGTCTTGCTGAGGAAATTAAGCCCGCGTCCTCAAAATCGAAAGCGGGGGTGAAAGACGATGCTGAAGCTAAATGACGCAAAGGAGTTTTTGCGGATTGACCATAACGAGGAGGACGGATTTGAAGTATATTAAATCATTATATTTATTGCGTTATATTCTCTATGACAACTTTTTGACTACTTAGTTCTCACCCAACAAAAAACTAAAACTATACATTTTTCTATTGACATCCCCATCCAAACGCATTATAATAGCCTTAACAGATACCCACTCCCAAACGCTTTATAATCCAAACATTCTATAAGACTATGCAAATGGCGGGACGCTTTTGACGCGCCCCGCTTTTGTTTTTAATGTGGATATGCAGAATGGTTAAAATCAAAACCGATAATATGATAAATAGGACACCCACTGCGTTTTATACCTATAATTCTTTTGTCATCGCTATCAAAACGCATTATTGTATATTTTGTATCTTCAGATAGTATGCCTTCGCTATTATAATTAAATGGCTTGAAGCGAACAATATCATATGATAATTGTTCTAATCCGCCGTTCTCCTTGCTATTTAGGAATAATTCCACCCAACTGCGCTTACTCATCTCATCTAATTTTTCCACCAATTTTGCTGCTACGCTATTTTTTTCTGTAGCATTACTGTTTTTGTAAAATTCAAAATTATATTTATTATTGGTTGTGAGATATCTAAAACAAAAGACTGGATGGTTAGAATTAGGACAATTAGCTTTTTCCATAGCCTTCATAATGTTTTCTTTTTTGATAGTAGGATGTTTCCCGCCGTTTTTTCTTTTAATTCCCATTATTCAATATATTCCTTTTTAAAAAAGTCTTTTATTTTCTCACGGTCTATTACATCATTTCTAACTGTTTCTTTCCACGGCGCTTCTTCGTGTGTCATTTCCCGCAATTTCCATGCAGAATATTGACCAAACACATCAAAAACTTCTTCCAATATTGCCCGTGTTTCATTATCAACTTTTTTTATATCGTATGGTTCATCAAAAGCAATGGGGTTAGATCCATTTTGTTTATATTCCTGATAAACCTCATTGACAACTGGTCCATGTTCCCATGCTAAAATATTCTCGTTAAATAACGGTTTATCTTTCATTGCAAGGTAACATCCTTGTGCATAATATAATAGTTTTTGCAAAAATATAAAAATATCGGGGAATCCATAAAGACTCCCCGCATATCTTTTATTCCTTTACTATTCGTGTATTCATATTAAGATATAAACGGCTGGGCGGTGTATCCAGCATCTCAGGTACTTC
>CBCTHD010000306.1:0-3591 GCA_965146615.1 uncultured Clostridia bacterium | reverse complement strand
TATCTACATAAGAGTAATTCTCACCCGAGCCGGTATAGGGACGTACTATCATGCTCTGCAAAAAAACAGTTTTTGCATTTGTCTCCGTAGCTGGATTTTCTCCGACATCAGTACTCTGGTTTTCCGACATCATCTCTCCATTGATAAAGAGCGTTTTATTGCGTGTATCGCCTCTGACGTCTACCAGAATCGCAATCGTATACATCGTACCCAGTTCCAATTGCTGTGTATAACCGCCAAACTTGAGCGCTCCATTTCCTTCTACCTTAAACAGTTCAGCGTCTTTTGTCAGACCGTTTGTCCAGCCGTTTGAACCATAGCGGAGCGAATAGGTAAAGTTGGCAAACTCTTTTTCAAATTTCAAATCCATTTGATACAAGTATTGATATTGATTCGTATCCTCAATTTTATAACTTAGATTTGCCCGTGCATAAGACGGCCTTCCTGCTGATTGAATCGGATATGCTTGCCCTACATACGCTTCTGTGTCAAAGACCAATTCCCCGTCTATTTTTTCAAACCATGGGGTGTCGTCCTTCGTCAGTCCTCCGCTCGGTTGATCCGAGTAGATCCACGAATAGTCATATCCATCTTCATAATAATATAAAACGTCGTTCGTCGTCTCGTCCACTGCAAGTACGCCTAGCATACAAGATAGCAGCGTGCAAAGTACCATTGAAAAACAAATGAACTTTTTCCACATATTCCCTTTTCCTCCCTTCTGTCCGCCAATCTTTATCACGTTCTACCGCTGATAATAACGGTCCAGCGCTGCCTGATTGAGTTCAATCAGCCGCTCTACGCCCATTTTCTTCAATTCTTCTAAAAACTTGTCATAGTTAGAAAGCGGTTCAATGCCTTTAATAAATTTCACGACCATTTCATTTGTGTACGTTTCAATTTCATTTTTTAAAGAGATGAGTTCTTCATTCTCCTCCAACGTGGATGTAATAGGCGGCACGACGGTTTCTTTCGCATTTTCTGTATACTTTGTCCAAACTTCCAGCGCTTCCCGTTGTTCTGGCAGCTCATAGTACTGCTGTAAATAGTCCTCATGCTGGTTGAATCCCGGTGAAGGTGCGTTTGCCCGAAAATGCTTCGCCATCGCTTCCGCGATACTCAGTCCGTCCGCATTGTGCAGGATTTCATCTGTGTACACATAGTGTCCGTCCACTTCGTTATATGTTACACCTTCCACACCAAAATTCTTGAGAATCATACCTTCTTCTGAATACATATAATCCAGCCACTTTACCGCCGCTTCCGGGTCTTTGCAATTGGTCGTAATTGCGACGAAGGGCGTGTTCGCTTCCTTCTGACATTCCATAAATCGCGGCTCGTCGCCTTTATTTTTGACTGGGAACTGCGCTGCCGCCAGCTTATAATTGGGATCTTTCTCTTTCATTGCATTGACATAGCGTCCAATGGTGCCGCCAATGAATCCATAGGTAACGCCGGAAGTACCGTTCGTCATTTTTGCGTCCACCACGGTTTGGTTGTTGGTGTCATATTCCGCGTCCAGCAATCCTTCTTCATAACATTTATGCATTAGTTCCAAATATTCACGTTATCCATGAACCATTTGCGGAAAATTAATTGTTTCGTCGTCCACGTATGTAGATAATCCGACATCATAGATATTGTTAAAATGATAGCTCGTACTGATGTTACCGCTGGTAAACGTCAGCGGCGCTTTGGCGCCTTTCTGTTCTTTAAACTGGCGCAGTACATTTTCCCATTCGTCCAGCGTTTCCGGCATTTCCAGCCCCAAGTCGTCCAGCCAGTCCTTTCGAATAATAAGTCCGCCAAACGTGCGGTACTTGCCCACGTTTAAAGACGGGAATCCATACAGCGCACCGGAATCTGTTGACGCCTGTTTTTTGTAAATCTCGTTTTCTTCCAGTTGCTTTTTTAAATTTGGTGCATGTTTGTCAATCAGTTCTGTTAAATCCAGCAGAATGCCATCGCTAATTGCCTTGTCCGGTCCGCCCGGATAGCTGGTCCATGAATATTCTATCATGTCCGGAAGTTCCGAAGCGCCCGATGCAATGAGCAAATTAAATTGCTCTGCACTCTGCCCTACCGGCGGATGGGTGAAGGTTATTTGTACGCCCGTGCGTTTTTCCAACTCCTGATACATCGTCATGTCATTCATAGACTGAATCTGCGACGCCGCGCTGGTAGGCAACTCCGCCCAATACGTGAAGGAGGTCTGTCCTCCCTCCGATACCTGTTTTTCTCCGCAGCCGCCCAGTGCCATGCACATCATCGCTGCCGCCAAAACCATTGCAATTCCTTTTTTCATCCTACTTTCTCTCCTTTCCCTATTTTCCGTTTACTCTTTGACCGCCCCAATCATCATACCCTTTACAAAATATTTTTGAATAAATGGATATACCAAGAGGATTGGCACGGTTGCTACCATGATGGTCGCATACTTAATACTTTCTCCAATATTATATTTATCGCTGGCGTCCGCGCCGGCTGTCATTGAAGACACATCGTTGATGAGAAGAATCTCCCGCAGCCGGAGTTGCAACGGATATAGTGCCGGCTTGCGAATGTAAATCAGTGCGTTAAACCAGGAATTCCAGTGCGCCACGCCATAAAACAGCACCATTACTGCAATAATAGGCAGCGACAGGGGTAACACGATACGAAACAGCACCACAATTTCATTAGCCCCATCAATTGCAGCGGATTCTTCCAGACTGCTCGGAATGCTGGCAAAATTGGTTTTCATAATAATCATATTATAGGTGTTAATCGCGCCGGGCAAAATGAGCGCCCAAAGGGTATCCCCCAGCCCGAGATATTTGTAAACCACCAAATAGGTTGGCACCAGTCCGCCGCCAAAGTACATCGTAATGATTATCATTGTCATCATAACCTTTTTGATGGCAAATTGTTTTCTCGTCAGCACAAACGCTGCCAGGGAAGACATCAGTACATTCACTAACGTTCCCACCACAACGACAAACAGCGTATTACGGTATCCTACGGCGATATTCGGATTTTTCAGAACCGATTGGTAGGCCGATAGGCTAAAGCCTTTCGGCAACAGCATCAACCCCTTATCGCCAATCAAAAAGTTGCTATCTGAAAAGGAACAGGTAACGACATACCAGACAGGGTACAGTGTTATCACAATCATCAGCAGCATAAATAGCACATTGCAGACGCCAAACACCGTTTCTCCTTTACTTTTTTTCATCTTATACCATCTCCTTTCTTCCTACCGGAATAAGCTGTTTCCACTGAAACGCCTACTCAAATAATTCGCGCCGAGCAGCAGCACCAGATTGATAACGGACTGAAACATACCGACTGCCGACGAGAAACTATATTGTGCAGATTCTCCAATGCCGCGCCGGTAAACAAAGCTGGAAATGACGTCCGCCGTCTCATAGGTACTGGGATTGTAGAGCAAAATAATTTTTTCATAACCCACGCTCATAAGCTGCCCCATTCGCAAAATGAGCATAATCACAATAGTTGGTGCAATGCCGGGCAGTGTGACAGCCAAAAGTTGCCGGAACCGACCTGCCCCATCTACCGTCGCCGCTTCATATAGCTCCGGATTAATGCCGG
>CBCTHD010000305.1:0-3596 GCA_965146615.1 uncultured Clostridia bacterium | reverse complement strand
TATTTAGGTCTTAGTGTGGTCTACCTCAGCTATGATGATTATCGTAAAGGAACGCTTTCTGTATTCCCTGCTTTTGTGTTGAATACAGCAGGCAGTATGGTGATGGCGGACGGTACCGTCAAACAGCTGAGTTCTCTGAGTAAAAACGCCACAGCGGACGCGATGGCAACGATGGAGAGCGGCGGTGGTTCTTCCGCTATGGTAAACGGCAGCGATGCTTTCACACCGCAGGAGCTGGATCAGATTCAACAAGCGCAAAACCTGCTCACCAAAGAACAGGCGGTGCAAAAAGTGACGGCAGTATTTACCGATGCAAAAGATGCCGCGCTGAAATCAGCCTCTCTCAGCCAAGATACGGTGACAAAAGGGCAATACATTTGGGTTTTACGTCTGGAAAACGAGAATCAATATATCTATGCGTCTGTAGATGCCGGCACCGGCGAAATCATGAGTTTCAATTCTTACAGCGAAGACTCCGGCGGCAGTCTTGTCAGTGAAGAAACTGCGAAAAAAGCGTTGGATACGCTGCTAAATTCTATTTGCGGCACAAAAATAGCGCAAAGCAAATTGCAGCAAACTTCCGAAGAAACCGTCATGCCGCTGGCAAAGGACGGGGATGAAAAAGAAAATCCCTATTATACCGTTCGTTATGTGCGCCAAGTGAATGGAATTGATTATGAAAACAACACAATTACCGCTACCTACAACCGTTCGACCGGAAAAATAGAGTCTTACCAATGCATTTGGTATCCCGATGCGGTATTTCCGGATATCAGCAACATAAAGCCCCAAGATGATATGATGGCGCTGTTATTTGATGAACTGGACTATTCCCGTATCTATCGCGATATAGACGGCATTAAATACTTTGGTTATGATTTCCCAGAAGTTACAAACGCGATGTTTGATCCGTTCACCGCAACACGTATCGGTTATGACGGACAGCCGTTTACGGAAAATGATAAACCCTATTATACGGATATCAATAATCACTGGTGCTGCGACATGGCGTTGTCTCTGTTAGATAACGATGTCTACTTTAAAGGTGGCACGTTAAACCCGGACGCGGCTGTAACACAAGAAGATTTTCTGCGGTTGCTGTACCAATCCCAGCAGCTTTACGCGGACGATGACACCGACGTTTTCTACAAAGATGTCGTGCGCCGTGAAATTTTGCCGGAAGAGGACGTTACTCCTGCCGGAACAGTATCCCGTGCAGAAGCAGCCCGTTACATTATTCGTATTATGGGCTATGATAAAGCTGCAGCACTGACTGATATTTATATCTATCCCTTCTCTGACTACATTGACGCGGCTGATTTGGGATATGTGACGCTCTGTTACGGATTCGGGATTGTGAAAGGCGATGAAAGCGGATTCTTTAACCCCGACAAAGCAGTCACACGCGCAGAAACAATTTCCATGATATACCACAAAATGCTTGCATAACCGTTTTTGGTTGTCATTCCGGCAATCTTTTCGCCGGAACTCCATTTCTAATTCCCCGGAATGATGATTCATCATTTCGGGGAATTCTATTTTGAGACGGGCATATCCTTTATCCGCACCCTCGTCAAAATAGTTCCTTTTAAAGAAACAGGTCCCGGCTATTTGACCGAGACCTGTTTCTTCTATGGAAGCAAACTGACTGATTGACTATTTTCCAATTACATACTGAGCACGCCTGATTCGCTTTCCAGCAGGAGCAGAATTTTTTCTTCCAATCCTGTCTGCGTGTTGACATAAACCAGGCAATTGCGTTCATCTGTTTTACCGCGGATTTCATAACACTCTATTTCGCTGCCGCCGTCTGTCGGAATCACAGCCAACGAAACAGATTCAACCTGTAAAGCAGGACTGACCTTACTGCGCGCCTCTTCTTCTGAAATTTTCGGCGTCTGCATAGAACGCGTTTTGTGGTTCATAATATATCCCGTGGTTTCAACGCCCAACACTTCACCGGTGTCCAGTGCCACTTTCACCTTAATCAAATCCGGATAGACCACATATCCGTTTTGCTCTGCTGCATAATTAATGGTTGCAACGTTGTCGAGCACTTCGTAATAACTATCTTTTAAATTGTAGTAACCTTTGACGCTTAAAAATGCGCGTCCCATTTGTTTCGCTTCTTCCATGGAGAGCTTTTGTTCTGTCACCGGACGGCTGTCCAGCATCCAAACCACATATCCACCTGCTTTTGTGACGTCGATGTTCACTGCGCGGCTGCGATCCGTCGGGTCCGGGTAGGCAACAAAGGAATAGGTGGGCATATTCCCTCCCTTTTCCGAAGAGATCTCCACTACGCCTGCACGATCTCCCAAAAATTCCTTTACCCGCACTTTGGCATCCTCTATTGAAATTTCCGGCTGATTTTCCGTCAGAGTAGGCGTCCTGCTTTGCACGTGGGAGGAGAACGGTCCATCATAAACCAACGCAGGATAATCTACAAACTCTTTTTCCAGCTCGCCCATTGCAGAAGGCATGTCACTGTCCCCCGCACTCACTGTATTTTTCACGCGTGCAAGCGTCATAGTTCCCTGATATAACTGGTCCTGCATATTGCTCAGATTGGTGACAAGCTCTTGGCTATAGCTTTTAAGCTGCCGCAACACCTGATATTCGTTCTCCGAAACGGATTCATCGTTGAACGCTTTTAATGACAGAGAATACGTATAATCCCCTACTTGGCTCAAAAACCGGTTGGTATTTTCCAACTGTACATCGGAAAGCGGCAGTTGTCCCAGACATGCTTTTGCAGATTCCGCTTTGGCGTTGATTTCATTTGCCAAGGTCACCGCCTGACGCGGATTTGTCACCAGCATACCTTTTTCCAACGCGATTTCTATGTCGCGCACATCGTCGTTGATTTGGTGAAATGCGCGTGCATATTGGCTTTCTACCGCCATCTGGTATTTTCTCGATTCCACAGTTTTGTAAACTGCACCTGCAATCGCCAGCACCGCTATCACCGACAATGTTACAATCCACACGGTATATTTATCAACAAAATGTCTTCTTCTTGCACCTTCCATTGTCTTTTCCCCTTTCTATCCTTATTCCGCAAATACGTGTTTTCCAATCCTACAAATAACGGGTCTGGAATAAATCCATTGGTTCGTTGTTTTTTCAGGATTATAATAGTAAATTGCGCCGCCCGACGGGTCCCAGCCATTCATAGCGTCTTCGCACGCCTGATAAACCGTAGAGCTGGTGTCAATCGGCACATTAATTTGTCCGTCTGATACCGCCGTAAACGCGCCTGGCTGGTAAATGACGCCCGCCAGCGTATTTGGAAAAGACGGATGCTTTACGCGGTTCAAAATAACTGCGGCAACCGCAACTTGTCCCACATAGCTTTCGCCGCGTGCTTCCCCATTAACACACCGTGCCAACAGCTGAATATCACCGCTGCGGGCGCTGCCCTCTGCCGCCACCGTCATCGTCGGAACGTCCCGGTGCTGCAAAATAAGCCCTGCACCGCCGCCTATGGCGACCACGCCTGCTAATACAATGATGAAAAGTCTTTTTTTCATTCCCTCAGTCCTCCTACTATAATAAATTTATGGGTAAGTTACACGGCAGCCAGCCGTGTTCGT
>CBCTHD010000304.1:0-3599 GCA_965146615.1 uncultured Clostridia bacterium | reverse complement strand
GCACAAGCTGGCAGAACGGACTTTCGTCACCTGCGGCAATTGTGAAAATGAACGGTCACGAACGCAATATTGACGACCACATGCATAAGGATGTCGGAGGATTCCAGATTTACTACAAAGGCTCGCTTGCACTGGATTCGGGGAATTATCAGGTGGGCTACGGCAGTGCGCATGACTACAATTATGCAAAACGGACGGTTGCCCACAATCTTGTCACGGTTTACGATCCCGAGGAAAGTACTTGGTTCGGGTCCAGATACACCGTAAACGATGGTGGACAAATCGGCAGAAAAGAAACGGTTGTGCAGACCTATGAGGAAATGATAAGCGATGAAAACCTGCGGGCCGAAACAAAAGGCGTCTATATCGGACCCAACGAATACACGCCTGAATTTTCCTATCTCAAAACCGACATCACAAACGCATATACCGATAAAGTAAGCGATTACAAGCGTTCAATGGTGTTTATGGACTTGTTTGACGAGGATTATCCCGCAGCATTTGTCGTGTTTGACAGAGTGGTTTCCTCTGATGCAAGCTATAAAAAGGCATGGCTTTTGCACAGCATTGAGGAACCGACGGTAGAGGGAGATACCACGGTGATTGCAAGAACAGAGGACGGCTTTAACGGGAACGTTTCACGATTGAGAAAATCGGCGGCGAAGGGTATGAAGGCTGGGTGGACGGCGCGAATTATCCGTATACCGACGCGGAGGGAATTAACTCCGAATCAGGCGATTGGCGCATTGAGCTGTCACCGGCGTCGGCAAACACCGAGGATTTGTTCCTGAACGCCATGTATGTCACCGACTATGACAAAAACTTGCCCGAACTGCCTATGTATAAGGAAAATACCGGTACGTTCGTCGGCGTTACCGTAAAAGACAGATTTGTTTTGTTTTCCAAAAACGGTGACGTCAAAAACAGTTCGACCAGCTTTACGGTACGCGACAACGGATACAGCGAAGTATCTTGTATGATTGCCGATGTTGCGGAAGGCGTATGGAAGGTGAGTGGTGCCGGAAAAGAAACCTATGTTGAAGTAAAAGAGGATGAAAATGTTCTATACTTCAAAGGCGCTCCGGGCGCGTACACCATCACGCCCGCACCGGGTATGACCGCTGAGAAGGTTATTTATCCCCAGGCGGAAAAAGAAGGCTACGGCGATTTTCTGGTATGCGAAGATGGACTGTTCCTGTATCAGAAGTATCCCACGCGGCTTATTGACGGTATTCCGTATATTTCCGCAGAAGGCATGAAAGAACTGGGTGCTACCGTACAATACAATGGTGATTCTGTAACTCTCACAGCAACCGGCGGCAGCGCCGTATTTACGGCAGGCAGCAGTACCTATCTGCAAAACGGCGTCGAACAGGCGTCGGAAAATGCAGTGGTGCAGGACGGCGGCGTTCTTTACATTCCGGCATACTGCCTGGAGGAACTCTTTTATGCTGCTATAGACTATGATGCTTATGCGCGCATTTTATCTGTAAAAACGCAGACGCTCAAGAGAGAGTTTATGGAAACCTATCAGGTCAATGCATTTACGCCGGCTTCCATCACAGCAAGCGGAAGTGATGGAAATATTCCCGCAAATGCAGCCGATTGGAGCCTTGCGACACGCTGGTCGGCAGAGGGTGACGGCGCATGGCTGATGTACGACATGGGTGAAGAAATTACGTTCAGCAAGGTAATGATTGCATTTTATAAAGGAACGATAAGACAGTCCTATTTTGATATTCAAGTGTCAAATGACGGCACGAATTGGAAAACCGTATATGCAAACGGCGAAAGCTCCGGCAAAACGGATCAGTTTGAGACATTTGAGGTAGGCAATGTAACAGCGAGATATGTTCGTTATCTGGGGCATGAAAATAGTATAGATAAATGGAATTCACCTACAGAATTCGTCATTGTGCAATAGGAGGTGTTACAATGAAAATGAAAAGATATGTTAGCTTGCTGATGGCTGTGGCACTGCTGATTTGCACCGGAGCGATACAAGTAGCGGTAGCGGCTAGTTTTACCGAACCGTTTTTCTATGATTTTGAGGATTGTACAGCGACAGGAAGCTATGGGGTGCTCGGTGGGAGTTGGGATGATCCCAGCACTGCTGCTCAAATTGATGAAGAACATGGCAAATCCTTGGTATATACGACAAAAGCAACGCACTTAAATATCAACGGTGAGACTACAAAGAATACTATCATTGGGTTTTCGGCCTATACGAATAATTCTGCCAAAACTTCTTGGAGACTTGTTCTGAAGAATGCTGCGGTGACGGATAATATTATCGAACGCAAATATGGAAATTTGAATTTCATCGGCGGAATCACACAAACGGATGAAGACGGGTGGAAAAACTTTACGGTCGGTTTTGATTACGAAACGCATCGGATAACGGTATGGATGAACGGGGAAAAATTTCCGATTATCAGGCAGGAGAAGATTTCACGTCAACGGGTTATTTTCAAATTTATATTCCCGATGTGGCTTCCGATCGAGAAAATGCCTATGATGATATGTACGGCTATTATCCGGCGGAGGTTACGGTGACAGGCAGCGACAGCGATGGGATTGTTGAGCCGAACATTACCTCGTATACCGTTGATATGGGGCAAAAGGTGTTTGGCGATAATGTGGGTGACTCGGTAAAAATTTATGACAGCGCGAACAGCTTGATTTCCGGTACGGGCAGCGTCGGCAGCACGGGTTACCGGGATAACGTTACCGTGCCGCTTACCGAAGCACTGGTGCCGGGTGAGACTTATACGGCTGAAATCAGTGGGGTGACAGATGCACTGGGCAACGCAATCGAAGAAACGCTGACATTCACAGCAGGAGGAGCATATACGGTAACAGTAGCCTCCTCGGACGATGCAAAGGGCAGTGCGGCAATCACAAATCCGGCAGAAGGAGCAACATTTGAACCGGGAACGGCAGTAACAGTAACAGCGACGCCAAGTGACGGGTCCCTGTTTGCAGGCTGGAAGGCGGAGGGAATCACGCTGACGGCGGGGCAGCAGGCGAAAAGTGAACTGACGATTACGATGCCAGACACGAATGTTACGCTGACAGCTATATTTGTGACGGAGGCGGATGCGACGCTAACCAAACCGTTTTTCTACGATTTAGAGGACTGTACGGCAACGGGAAATTATGGTTTCCTTTCGGCGGGAAGCCTGTGGGGAACAAGGGTTGTCAGCGAAGTCATTGATGAGGAGCATGGCAATTCCTTGAGGATTGTTGGAACATCTGGGTCGAATACAACATTTTTGAATATGAATACGGCTATTAACCGGAATGTTGTCATTGGCTTTTCAGTGTATACCAGCGGCACGCCAACGTTTCGTTTGGCGTCAATGGGTACCACAAAGGTCGAGAATATCATTGAACTGAAGGCCGGAAGTCTGAACTATAGGGACGGGACGACACAGGCAGATGTGGCAGGCTGGAAGGATTTTGCGGTTGGCTTTGATTACATATCACATACAGTGACGGTATGGCTGAACGGCGAAAAAGTTTGCAGCTATCAGGCGGAAGAGACCTTTACTTCGACAACTTATTTTAACATCTATGTTCCTTATGCGGATGCAACA
>CBCTHD010000303.1:0-3605 GCA_965146615.1 uncultured Clostridia bacterium | reverse complement strand
CGGTCGTCACATAAATCGTTTTAAAGTAACGTGGTTCTCCCAAATAATTGATTTGCTGTCCGCCAAAATGCATTAAAATTTTCGTGATGATCCCTTCTGTCGAAAAGAAATCGGTTATCATGCCGCACAAAACCACCATGGAAATGAAATGCGGCAAATAGGTAATGGTCTGCACCGTCCGTTTAAATTTAGAATTTCTAAGTTCGTTGAGCAGCAGTGCAAAAATAATCGGCGCCGGAAAACCAGCAATGAGTTCATAGATACTGATACCCAATGTATTGCGCATTAGTCTCAGGAAATTACGGCTCTGAAAAAATTCCATAAAATATTTCAGACCTACCCATTGGCTGGCAAAAATGCCTTTCGCCACCTCATACTGTTTAAATGCAATGACAAGTCCAAACATCGGCCAATAGCAAAAAATAATATAGTAAGCAATCACAGGAAGTGCCAATAAATAAACGTATTTATTTTTCACCAACTCTCGCCTGATCCTAGCGCCCACTCCCGATTTTTCCGTCTTTGTCGGCTTTGCCGTTGCCAGTACCTGTTCCATCGCTCTCCCTCCTTCACCATTGTATTTTTTTGTTACAAGTTCACTATATCATGGGCGTCCGGCTTTTGCAATCACCTATATTCGCTATTGATGTACCATTTTCGCTATCCTACTGAAATAGCGAAAATGGTACATATGCACGTATAAAAAAAAGCACAAGACATATTGTCCTGTGCTTCACTTCTTATACAGTCCCATGCTTACAGCACGTTACACCCTTTCCAAAAATAGAAAAGATAGATACCACCGTCACACGGTCTTGTTTTGTTCGCGATATTGTCCCGGCGTCACACCCACTGCCTTTTTAAATGTTCGGATAAATACACCAGAGCTATAAAATCCAGTTTTTCCTGCTATCTTTGCGACGGTATCATTGCTTTGTGTCAAAAGTTCCTTTGCTTTTTCAATCCGTACCTCAATGATATATTTTGCCATGCCTTCTCCTGTGTGCTCCTTAAAATATTTGGAAATATAATTAAACGACATGTGAAATTCATCCGCGATGGATTTCACGCTCAAATTGTCGTCGCTATAATGCTGCTCAATATAACTTTTGATTTTGGTACAACGCTCGTCCTCCGCTTCGTGGCTGGCCACTTGCGTGTTTTGAAATATGAATTTCTGCGTGAGATACTCCACGCATTGTTGATAGAGCTTGGGCAGCAGCGCAGCGTCTTCTGTGATGGAACTGACGGCGCTCATAAAATTGATTCCCATGTGCTGATTGAGAAAATCATTAGCAAACAGCGCTTTTTCATAAATATCGGTTTCCTCAAGCGTGCTATTGTTAAAATTCATGAGACAGACAAAAAATCCATCTACCACACAATAATAATTAACGGCAACATCATGCATGAGTTCACTAAATATGTTTTCAATGCAAAACAGTGTGGTTTCGTGCCGCCCTCCATCGTCGTCTAATCCAAACTCCGTAATGTTAAATACGCACAAAGCAAAATAGGTTCTATCCAGCCGCAGCAAATGTGTTTGAAATTGTTGCGGATTATATTCATATTGCCCCAAAAGATAATTTGTCAAATACAGCTCGCTGATTTGCCGGTCTCGCTTTTTGTTCTCCCGCTTGTCTAAATTCATTTTATCAATCAGCTTTTCAACCGGCACATAGTGGTAACTGGCAAAAAATACTGACAACCCTAAACCAATCAGCACACAAAGGATACAAACGATAATAATAATGTGGTAAATAAGCGAAATGTTTTTGGTATAGATGGATTTTTGAATGACATGTACATATTTGCCGCCAAACTGTGCCGATGGCAAATAATTTGCGATATATGACTCTCCCTCAAACCGAAACTCTGTCTGCGGCTGACTGCCCGTAATGCAGTCATAATAGCCTACCTGCCCGCTGTCCGCATAAATAATGGTGTCATCTTGATCCAGTAAAATAAACTGTCCGTCTGCCCCTTCCCGTAAAATCCCCAACACCTTGCTGGGGTCTATCTCAAATACTACCGCAACCGGTGGTTTCCCATTTTCTAAAAAATAGGTTTCCGGCACAAAGGTGTAAATATATAAAAATTTTGTGCCGCCCTGGCCATCCTGAATCAATTTGAATTGCTTGACGTCTGCATCAAACAGTGCATCCATGCATTCCTCTACAGAAGAAAAATAATCTTTAAAGTAAGTTTCCTGCAAAATTTGTTTGTCGAACACGGTATCCTTTGTAATACAAATATTTTTATCATAAAAAACAATATAAATATCCGACAACATTTTATTGGTTTCTACCACCATGTTTGCATCGGCCTTAATCGTCTGGTAGTAGCTTCCTTTATCCAGCTTAGATTCAAAATATTTATTGTATACTGTTTTTACAGCGGTTGTGTTAATCAGCTTGTTTGCAGCAGTCTCCATATCTTTTAAATATTCATCGCACAACAACTGCGCCTGCGCCACCAGACCGCTGTTTGCTTTTACCACCTCGCGGCGTAAAATAGAAACGGTAACGCCTTGCCCCAGCATTGTCACCAATATACTCACCAGTGCAACCGCTGCATAGCTAATTACCCAATTTCTAAATTGCTTTTTATATTTTACGCTTTTCCAAATACCACCGATGGACTGCCACATACAAGCCCCTCCCTTGCTTATATAATCTCTCCATCCTCACCCAGCCGCCAGTATTCTCTTTGTTTTTCTACAGCCCTATATCGTTCTTCTAGAACAAGGTGCCGAAAAACACCCCAAAAACGCATGAACAAATCGAATCTCATGCTTCAGCCACTCCATTGCTATTTATGATACCATAATTATTATTTTTTTGCAACTATTTTTCTTATGTATAAATCTGCTGTTTTATTTAAATACTAAATTTATTAACCGGAAAAAGGGGGCAGCGCCATATGTTTGACTGGGTATTGTCACAGATCAGTTATTACTTATATACATATATCTTGATTGTGCTGTTAGTTGGCTGCGGCATTTTCTTTACCCTACGCACAAAATTTGTACAAATTCGTCTTCTTCCTGAGGCTTGCCGAGTCTTGACCGAACGTAAAACACACCACAAAAGTATTTCTTCTTTTCAGGCACTGATGATCTCTACCGCCTCCCGCATCGGTACAGGAAACATTGCAGGTGTTTGTACTGCGATTGCACTTGGGGGTCCCGGTTCTGTTTTTTGGATGTGGATTACTGCTTTGATTGGCAGCGCGTCTGCTTTTGCAGAGAGTACGCTGGCACAGGTCTACAAAGTACAGGAGGGAAATGAATACCGCGGCGGCCCTGCTTATTATATTCAAAAAGCATTAGGCAAACGCTGGCTTGGCATTTTGTTTTCTGTAATGCTCATTTGCTGTTTTGCCTATGGTTTTAATGCGCTTCAGGCATTTAATATTACCTCCGCCCTCGCCTACTATGCCGGCGCTGCGGACGTAAAATGGATTTCTCTGATTGTCGGCTTCGTTTTAGCATTGCTAACAGCTTTCGCTGCATTTGGCGGCATGAAACGTATCAGCCATCTAACAAGCGTGTTGGTTCCTGTTATGGCGCTTTTATACCTGGGCGCAGGGCTTTTCATAATACT
>CBCTHD010000302.1:0-3608 GCA_965146615.1 uncultured Clostridia bacterium | reverse complement strand
CCCGCGCAAGTGACCGGCGGGCATCATCAGTTTCGGATATAATAACTTCGCTTGCTCCGAAAAGACGGAGAGTGAGAGCCACACAAAGTCCGATAGTTCCCGCGCCGAGCACAATAGCGTTATCGCCGGGAGTAAAGCTTGTTTCACGCAGTGTATGTACTGCAACCGCAATCGGCTCGATAAGTGCGCCGACTTTGAGCGAAAGCTCGTCGGGAATACGGACAAGATTTTCCTCGGGAACAAAAGCATACTCCGCGAACCCACCGTCCGCATCAATTCCGTATAAGCCGAGGGTATTGCAGACATGACTATTGCCGCTTTTACAGGGGGTGCAGTGTCCGCAGCTTATCAGAGGATAAACCGTTACGCGCTCGCCTTTTTTCAGAACTGACGTGTCATTTTCAAGGATTCCCGAAAATTCATGACCTATGATTAGTGGAGCCTTTGCTCTCGGGTGAGTACCCGCGTAGATATTGAGGTCTGTACCGCATATTCCTGCGTGGGATACCTTTATTTTTGCCCAGCCCTTCGGTGTGTCGGGTATAGGAGCGTCAACGAGCTCAATATGGTTTGCTCCGATATATTGTATTGCTTTCATGTTAATATACTTCCTTTCTGTTAGTCTGTTAATGAATATTTGAGTGCTTCGCTTTTTATAAATCTTACAGCCTCTTCTGCGGCTTTCCTTTTTAATTCGACCGCAGATTGTTCAGAATACCATGCCGAATGAGGACTGATGCTGAAATTGGGGAGGGTGAGCATAGGACTGTCCGATGCAAGCGGTTCATGCTCGACTACATCAAGAGCCGCTCCTGCAATTTGTTCGTCTTTAAGCGCGCCAAACAAAGCATCCTCGTCAACGATACCTCCTCGCGAAACGTTTATGAAATATGATGTGCTCTTCATTTTGGCAAAAGCGTCTTTGCTGAACAGATGATATGTTTCGTCGCTGCGCGGACAGTGAACCGACAGCACATCGGACTGAGAAAGCAGCTCGTCAAAGCTGACAAAATCCACGAAATTGGGAAAGCTGCGTCCCGCCTTGCCGTAATCCGAATCATACGCTATAATTCTTTTACACAGTGGACGAACCCTTTGAGCAAATGCAGTTCCTATACGTCCTACACCGCAAATACCCACAACCGCGTCCGACATACGAAAAATAGGAATGCTTTTTCGGTAATCCCATGTTCCCTGACGAATAAGTGTATTGGTGAAGCTGATTTTTCGCACTAAATTCATCATGTGCGCCAACGCCTGATCGGCAACCTCGCGAGTGCCGTAATCGGGTATGTTGCATGCCTGTACACCGTATGCACGAGCGTCATTAAGATTTATGTTGTCGTATCCTACTCCGTAACGGATTACACATTTTACCGTGGGAAGCGCTTCAAATATTTTTTTATCCATTTTCACATATTGATTGAGCAAAACGACCGCGCCTTTGCAGTTTTCGATGACCTCGTCCTGCGTTTTGCAGTGCAGCCATTTAACGTCAAGCCCTGCATTGTTAAGAACCTCAAGCTCCTGAACGATGTCCTTGTGATCCAAATCGCATATGATTACTTTACACATTGTTTAACCTCCTCGTATTGATTATGGTTAAAGAGTATCACAAAATATAATTATAATTCTATAATTATATTGCTTATAATTATAAATATATTGCTTTTTAGAAAAATAAGTGATACAATAAAATTATGATGAAAGAGATTATTGATTATAAATATTTGGACAAAGGAAAGGATAAACTTAATAATATGCGGCATTCGCATAGCGACGGCTACGAAATACTGCTGATTCGTGCGGGAAGCGGATCGGTTATCGTGCGTGACAGACTGTTCGCAATGCAATCAGGAGCGATTTGGTTCATCAACGGAATGGATACTCATTGTACAGTTCCTGAAAATCCTGATGAATACTACAGGGGAAAAATAATTATAAAAAGCAGCTTTATTGACGCTGTAGCCAAAACAGTCGGAGCAGAAGAAATTGTAGGAGATTTGTTCCATAAAAACGGCGGAACATACATTCTGCCCGATGAGGAAACCGAGAAATATATTAACGGAGAATTTTCTAAAATATGTCGGGCGCTGATGGACAATTCTGTCTATACAAAAGGAATGGTTGCAGTAGGAATAATGAATATTCTGTATGCGGGTCATTCAAAGAGGGAG
Source organism: uncultured Clostridia bacterium (assembly GCA_965146615.1). Lineage (GTDB taxonomy): Bacteria > Bacillota > Clostridia > RUG12999 > RUG12999 > JAAWTG01. Next base: position 1,431 of record CBCTHD010000302.1, on the reverse strand, counting down.
GAACAGCCTCTGACGACAGACAGCCGCGTTTCAAGAATGCTTGATTATATAAACAAAAATTTAAGTCAAAGTATTTCTCTTGACGATATATGCGCTCACGTTCATGTAAGCCGCTATTATCTTTGCCATATGTTCAAAAAGACTGTCGGCATGACCGTCTTTGAATACATACTTTCAAGACGCCTGTCCATAGCGCGCAGGTATCTGTTGGATACGGATATGACACTGTCTCAGATAGCATCATCGGTGGGATTTTCGAGTTTTTCATATTTCAGTAAGGCGTTCCGTGAATATGAGGGAATGACACCGAGCAAATTCCGTTCTGATAATAAATCGGAATAAGAACCTGACCGCAACCAAAGATTGCGGTCGAGTTTCCCAAAAACTTGTTGTTTACACAATAAAACGGGCTTCACTTTGGCAGAAATGCCGAAGGCGGAACGCCTGTTATTTTTTTAAACAGTCTGCTAAAATAATAAATATCGTTAAATCCAACCATATCGGCAATTTCAGAAACTGTATACTCTCCGCTTTGTAGAAGCATTTGCGCTTGATTTATTCGTATATTATTTAAGTATTGTCTGGCACTAAGACCTGTGTTTTTCTTGAAAAGACGGTGAAAGTGTGATTGACTTATATTTGCCATATCAGCTAATTTCTCGATTGAAAGGTTTTCTGTAAAATGTGCAATCATATACCGTGTAATCTGCTCAATAAGAGCATTCTTTTTATGCGATATTCCATTTTCTCGGATAAGCATAGTTATTATCTCGGAAATAATTCCTTTACAATAAAGAGAACATCCCGTGTCTTGCGCGGTCCATTCGAGGTAAAGAGTTTCGTACAAACGATGGAACAACTTTTGATTTGATATATGCATAAGCATGGGTAACGGAAGCTTATCACATGGAATTCCGTCAGATGTGATAGCATCAAAACCTATTGTATAATATGTCCACGGATTTTCAGGGGCGGAATAGCCTGAATGTGGTATGCCCTTGTTAAAAATCATAATATCTCCCTGAGAAATTTTAAATTCCATACCGTCTGCCGTATAGAACGCACAGCCGTTAAGGGCGTATATTAAAAGAAAATTTCTTTTGTTTGCGATAGTATTGCTCTTCCATGAAGCAGAGGTTTCGCGCCGCACGACAAAGCTAATATTTGAAATAGTCAAATCAGATATGTTATATGACATTTTTCATCTCCCCTTTGTTATTTGATTGTATCATATTTGTATTAAAATGTAAATAAAAAATGAGAGTTTTGTGCAAAAACAATGTTGTTTTATCCATTGAAACAATGTTTAGAAAGGAATATACTTACTATACGAGCATTCCTGTAATGGGTAAAAATGAAGATTGCAAAAAAAGAAGGAACTCCTTACAATTAAGTACAAACAGGATCAAAAGTCCTAGTTAATACGTACGT
>CBCTHD010000301.1:0-3633 GCA_965146615.1 uncultured Clostridia bacterium | reverse complement strand
GTGCAGACTCCACGGTCGACTGAATTTATAACAAGATTCTGTCAACCCGTTTTCTCTGTATGAAGTAGTTAGTAAGAGTTGAAAGGAGTCTGTTTATTATGGAAAGCGCAAACAATCTCATCATACGATGGCTTGTTCTGCTGCTGCTGATAGCCTGTAACGCCTTTTTCGCTTCGTCGGAAATGGCAATGATTACGGTAAATGATCAAAAAATTGATAAACTTGCGCGAAGTGGTAACAAACGCGCGAATCTTCTGGCGAAGCTGCTTGATGAACCCAGCCGGTTTCTCTCCACAGTTCAGGTCGGCGTAACGCTGTCCGGCTTTTTGGCTAGTGCTGTGGCAGCAGATAGTTTTGCAGAAATTTTGGCAAACTGGTTCGTCACCCTCTATCCTACTGTTCCCGTGGGACTCACGCGCAGCGTGATGTTGGTTATTATTACCCTGATTCTCTCGTACATCACTTTGGTTTTCGGAGAACTGGTGCCCAAACGCTTTGGCATGAAGTATGACGTGAAGACGGCATTGTTTGCCGTTCCCATTCTCACGTTTATTTCAAATGTGCTCAGTCCATTTGTACGATTTCTGACCGCTTCTACCAATGGCGTGTTGCGGCTTTTCGGGATTAATCCCAACGAGGAGGAGAATGAGGTAACAGAAGAAGAAATTCGTTTGATGGTGGATGCCGGCGAAGAACGCGGCGTCATTGAAGAAAATGAAAAAACAATGATTAATAACATTTTCAAATTTGATGACATCGCCGTGGAACGTATCATGACACACCGGACGGAAGTCGTTGCCATTGACAAAGATATCAGCTTTACCGAATTGGTGGAACTTGCAGCAAATGAACGATTTTCCCGTCTGCCTGTCTACGACGAGAGTTTGGATAACATTATTGGGATTCTACATATTCGTTCCCTGTTATCCTTTTTGCAAGATACGCCGTCGGAAGATTTTGATTTGATGAAACTGATGAATGAACCGTACTTTGTTCCACAGTCTAAAATGGCAAACGATCTATTCCATGAATTGCAGGAAAGTAAAGTGCATATTGCCGTGGTGGTAGATGAATACGGCGGTACGGCAGGTATTGTTACCCTGGAAGATCTGATAGAATTTATACTTGGAAATATTCAGGACGAATATGACGATGAAGAGTTTGAAACACAAATGTTGGACGCAAACACTTTTCTGATAGATGGCAGCGCCGATTTTGAAATGATTTGCGAATTGTTGGATTTGCCGCTTAGCGAGCAGGAACTGGAAGACTATGATTTTGATACGATCGGTGGTTTTGTCATGGGTATGTTAGATAAAATTCCGACGGAAGGTGACCAGTTTACATTCAAAAACACATCGTTTGAGGTGCTGGAACTGGACGATAAACGGATTGTGAAGGTGAAAGCCGTCAAGCAGTCTCCGGTCGCAGAAAATCCTGAAACGGATACAAACGATTCTTCGAAATAGACTTACAGGTTTCCGGTTTCCAGCCGGAAACCTTTTTTATAATAGTACATAGCTATCTGCAATGTCAGAAAGGATGAATGAGATGAATTTATATGCTGTTTTGGGCAGCCCCATCGCCCATACGCTTTCCCCTTGTATTCACAAAAAAGCATTTGCCATCAAAGGTATTGAAGCGGACTACATTCCCTTGCATATGCCGCCGGAGCGACTTGCACAGGACATCGGTGTTCTACGGCATCATTTTAGCGGTTTTAACTGCACAATCCCACTAAAGGTGGAAATCATTCCATATTTGGCGGAAACCGATCAGGCTGCATCGTGGCTGGGCAGTGTAAATACAGTTGCCTGCCGCAATGGCAAACTGTATGGTTATAGTACAGACGGGTATGGTTTTTTATCCTCACTTGCTTTGGAAGGTGTTTCCCTGACCGGCAAGCGCGTGTTGTTATTAGGTTCCGGCGGTGTCGCGCGCGTGATAGCACATGAATGTGCCGCCGCCGGCGCCGACGTCACAATTTATGCCCGTAATCCGCAAACGGGACGCGATTTAGCGGAAACCGTTCAAGCGCATACCGGGCGCGCCGTCACCTATACAGGCCAGCGGCCGTCTGTGGGTTTTGACTTGCTAGTGAACTGCACGCCTGTGGGTATGTCTCCCAAAACGGACGCTTCCCCTGCCACAAAAGAACTTCTGTCAGGTATTCCTGTGGTATTCGATACCATTTATGCCCCTGCCGAAACGCTTTTGCTCCAAACTGCACGAGAATGTGGCGCAAAAACCATCAATGGTTTATGTATGCTGATTTATCAAGCGCTGCGTGCACAGGAAATCTGGTTGGATATCACGTTTACGGAGCAGGAAGTTCGCGAAATTGCCGATTTTGTACAGACAGAATTAGAGCAGCGGAGGGGCGCAAAATGAATATTATTTTAACCGGTTTTATGGGCAGTGGAAAAACGACATTTGGCATAAAACTGGCGCGGCGCAGCGGGTTTACATTTCTGGACATGGATGCAGAAATTGAAGCGCAAGCGGGTATGCCTATTGTTGATATATTCTCCACGTACGGAGAGGCTTACTTTCGCGACTTGGAACATGCTTTTTTGCAGTCCCTTTCAAAAAAGCAAAACCTTGTACTCTCTACAGGCGGCGGTATTGTATTAAATCCGGATAATATGGCAATTTTAAAGCAATGCGGTACCATTGTCTTTCTATCTCCCCCGCCGGAAGTGCTGTTGGAAAGATTGTCAGGCGATACCACCCGCCCGGTCATTGCCGGAAAAACACCGGCTGAAATTCTGGATTTATACCACCAACGGCTCCCCTACTATCAACAATATGCAGATATGATTTTGGACGGCGGCGCCCAGTCTATGGAACAATTGCTACAATACATGAAAGAACACTAGGAAGGTGGGAATATGCATGGAACTGAGACGCTGCGGCGCGCATATGCTTGATTTGGTTTATTCCGATTTGGCACGGCAATTTCCGCCTGCGGAGTGCAAACCGGAAAAACTTCTAAAACAGTTGATTGCACAAAAGAAATACGACTTAATACTGGCATATGACAATGAAGTTGCTGTCGGCTATTTGCTTCTCTGTCCAACGCCACAGAAAACCGTTTGGTTGGATTATATCGCGGTCTTTCCGGAAAAACATAGTCACGGTTATGGTTCTCAAATGCTGCGGCAATTACCCTCTGTTTATCCAAGCTATGCCGGCTGTTTGCTGGAAGTGGAACAAGCGGACTCGCACGCCCCCAACACACTGCGCCGCATCCGTTTCTATGAGTCTCTGGGCTGCCGGAAATATCCCTTTTATTATGCGCTTCCTACGCCGGAAGGCAGTTTTCAAATGGATTTGTACCTGTTGCCTTGGCAATTGGCGCCGCTGCCCCCAGATGCTGTAAAAGGTTCCATCCGTCATGCATTTGATACCATTCATCAGGACATTGGACACCGCGAGCAAATATATCAAAGAATTTTAAAAAGTATGGCAGAAAACAGCTTTTAGTTTTATTTTTTAATGGTCGCGGCCACCGACCAAAAAGGGGGAATTACAGCTTGTAATTCCCTCTTCAGCTTGTTGACATAAGTCAACAAGCTGGCACGAAGGGGACTCCAGAGACTGCATAGCAGTCTCACGTCCCCCTCGCGAGCT
>CBCTHD010000300.1:0-3639 GCA_965146615.1 uncultured Clostridia bacterium | reverse complement strand
AATCTAGTGACCTATGAAGAAGCGGTAACGGTATTGCTTAGGATTTTGGGCTATACCACAGAGGATTTTGGTTCATCGTGGCCATACGGGCAGGTGGGGATGGCTATTTCTCTGGGATTGACAGATGGTGTGAGCAAGTATATCGGCGATTATTTAACACGTGGTGACGTTGCCTATATGATCTATAATCTCATGGACACAAAAACAAAAGACGGCAGTGATAAATATATCAAGACATTTGATGCGGAAATCATAGAAGATGTTATTCTGATCGCGAGCATTCAGGAGGATCCGGCTGTGGGAGCGGGAAAAATCGTGACATCATCGGGCACGTATAAAATTGGTACGGGATTTTCCTATGACGATATCGGCAAAAAAGGCGATCTGGTCGTGAAAAATCAAGACGAAGTGTTGTATTTTGCACCTTACACACAAGAGGTTGAAAGTTACAGCGTCACGAGCGTGATGGGAAGTGACTTGCTGGTAGATGGAAAAACATTAAATATAGACGATAATATCACTGCATACTATAAATCACAGCAAACGACGTACGGAAATCTGGTAGATGTAGCGGACGAAAATATGACGCTACGGGTGTATCGAAATGAATATGGCGTTATTGATTATACAATGTTGATTGGTTCTTCTAATACCCAGGTCGACCTCAGCGAATTAACGCAGTATACAGTTTATTCCGTGCTGGACGGCGCAGTAATTGTCTATGATAACGGAGAAATGACCCAAGTGGATATTTTGGATTCTACGACGGCCTATAAAGAAGAACAGCAAACTACATTTGGCGCACTGCGTTCCTCGCTGGAAATGGGCGATAAGCTCTATATCAAATGGGACACCAATGGTAAAATCAAATACATTAATGTAGAAGACGGAGATCTTATAGGACCTACCACAGTAAAATCAACGAATTGGTATGATTCGCTGGGCATTGATCCATCGACTGCCAGCTTTACGCGTGATGGTGTAAAAGTAGAAGCCAGCGAAATTCAGCTCTATGATGTAGTTTATTATGTGAAAGATATGAATATAGTGCTGGCATACAGTAAAAAAGTAACCGGCATTTATGAAAAAGCGTCGCCAAACCGTGATTTGCCGACTTCTGTTACCATTTCCGGCACGGAATATACCATTGAAAGTGTAACGGCATTCGATAAACTTTCTTCAAACGGCTCCTATGCTTATGGAGATACCATAACGCTGCTTTTGGGCAAAAACGGACAGATTGCGGACGTAGTACTGCCATCGGATACCAGTCAAACGTTATGTGGATATGTGCTTGCAACTGGCAGTAAAGAGTTTACCAATGCAGATGGTAGTAGTTATTCCTCCAATTATGTTCAGGTGGCGCTGCCGGACGGAAACAGTTATGAATATAAGACCAAAAGCACGTATAGCTCCTATCTTAACGCAACAGTAAGCATTACCTTTAAAGATGGGTATGCAACGCTGTCTGTTTTGAAGTCAGATGGAAATCTCAGTGGTACGGTAGACGCATCGGCTCGTACCATTGGCAGCACGGCGGTATCCAGCGAAGTACAGATTATTGACGTAAATGCGATTGATAAATATACAACGGCAAATTATGTCTCTGTCTTTTTGCAGCGTTTGGATGGCGTTAAAATCATTGCAAGCGAAGTGCTATATTATGAGAAGAATAGTAAAAATGAAATAAGCACATTGATTTTGAATAATGTGACAGGTGACACCTATCAATATGGTGTGGTGACGTCAGCCAGCAGTAGTTCTAATGGTATGAATGTGAGCGGAAGTTATACATACGACATTGACGGCGTAAGTCAATCTGTCAATACCAACGGCAGTATGTATAATATTGTAAGCGGACAGCCGGCAATGTTTTTCATCAGTGGTAATCAAGTCGCGAGTATCAAACCACTTTCACAACTGGGAACCGTACAAAAAGTGACCAGCACAACAGTAACAAGCTCCAGCGGAGATGTGTATCTGCTGTCGAGTGACGTTGTTGTCTATCAGAAAACGGCAACTTACCAATATCTGAAAATTCCGTTAAATGATATTTTGGATAACGAGCAATATAAGGTTACTGCCTATTACGACAAAAGTCAAGTGGGCGGCGGGCGCATCCGCGTTTTAATTGCAGAGAGTAAATAAAAGAGAGGCTCCGGTTTTAGTGAACCGGAGTCTCTCGGCTTGTTAACATAAGTCGACAAACTGGCATCGTGTGTTCAGAGGGTACGAAGGGAATGATAGAGTCTGCAAAGCAGTCTCATGTCCTCCGGGCACGAGATAAGCCCCGTTGATTCGGGACACAAGTTCGCATACCTCTCGTGTCATGCGAGCATCCCGTCTCACATAACACCCAATTGATGTGCGGCTTCCAGCCAAAAATGCTCTGGAATATATTCCGGTCCGTTACCTTGCTGGGTTGGATTGGCAAGTTTACGTGCCAGACGGGCACAGGAGGGCGCCAAATCCTTTCCGGAACGCAGAGAAGCGATGATACATTCAGACCAGATGCGCGCCTTGTTCAAAAGCCCACTTTCTTCAAAAGCGTGAAGCAATGAATCCAGGTCATAGGCAATGTGATAAAGTTCCGGGTGCCATACGCCGTCATGAAAATCTAAAATCGTAAAGTGTGCACCCGGTGTATCACTGATTGAAAGTCCGACGGAACCCGGATTGATGAGTTGCTTACCGTTTTGACGAAACACAAATTGTTTGTGAGAATGCCCGCAAAGCAACTCTGTAGTAGCACAATCAGACAAAGCGGCACGGCTGTTTTCACGGCCAGGAAGCAGCAGTTCGCGGGTTGCGGCAGGGGAGCCATGTACGAGGGTGAGCGGCGTTGTACCTTGAAAAAACAGGATGGCGCTGGTTGGAAGCTGTCGGTAAAAATCGAGGTCTTCTTTTGTTAAATTTTCATAAGTATAGAGCAGACTGCCGCGGTTGGAGCCATAGGACCAACCCTGGGCGCCGCTGCGTTCATAGTCCAGTAAATAGTCTTCGCGATTGCCGCGTAGCAGCCAGCAGGGGACTTCTTTTATCAAGCGGCGCATGGTGGCGGTCGTTCGCTGGGGATAAGGACAATCCGTCACATAATCGCCGAGAAAAATCAGACCGTCAGTAGACTGAATTCGCCTGTCTGCAAGGCAGGCTTCCAATGCCGTAAAGTTACTGTGAATATCGCTTAAAACCGCGAGCCTCATACTGAAACCTCTTCTTTCTGCGCATAAAGTTTTTTATCGTTAGTGTATGCCGTAACCACAGTTCCTATACTATTTGTGGTAGTTTTCGCCTGCTATTATTTTTTCCGCACGGTATATTTGTTCCAATAAAATCACGCGCATCAATTGATGGGGAAAAGTCATTTCGGAAAAACTGAAACGCAGGTGGGAAAGAGACTTCACGTCTTCTGACAAACCGTCTGAACCGCCGATGATAAAAGTAACGGAACCAAACCCGCGCAATCCCGCGTCCTGTAATGTGTGCGCGAACTTTTCAGAAGACATCGGTTTGCCTTCTACACAGAGTGCCACGACATAACTGCCGTTTTTTATTTTCGCTGCAATTGCAGCGCCTTCTTTTTGCATATCCTGGTGTGTGCCGCGGACTGCTTCCTGCACTTCGATGATTTGCAGCTTT
>CBCTHD010000299.1:0-3656 GCA_965146615.1 uncultured Clostridia bacterium | reverse complement strand
CATCGGAATCATAGCAAACTGTGTGGAAGCCCCTCCCTGCAGATAGAATACCTCATAGTCGTCACTAATCCCCATAACTTCACGAAGCAAATCCTGTGCACCCTAAATAATGCCTTCGTATACCTTAGAACGGTGACTCATTTCCATCACACTCATACCACTGTCACCATAACACAGCATTTCTGACTGTGCGGTTTTTAGCACCTCTTCCGGTAACATTGACGGACCTGCAGAGAAATTATACACTCTGTTCATTCTCTCTCACTCCAATTATAATTTCATTTATCTTTTATTATATAGGAACATCCTACTAAAAGTCAAGTTTTTCCGGCAGCTTTTTTATTTTTCAGCAAAAAGACGATTATAAAACATCGTTACGCAGCAAATCATCATAGCTTTCCCGGCGCACGATTTCCTTTGATTTTCCATCCTTCACCATAATAACAGGTGGATTGGGTATCCGGTTATAATGACTTGCCATAGAATAGTTATAAGCTCCGGTTGCAAGCACTGCCAACGTATCCCCTACTTCAATCTGCGGCATTTTAATATCTTTAATTAACAAGTCGCCGGATTCACAGCATTTTCCTGCAATGGTAACTACTTTTTCGCGCGGCGCTTCTGCTTTGTTTGCTAATACCGCATCATATTTGGATTCATAAAGGATATACCGCGGGTTGTCTATCATACCACCGTCAACGGAAACATAGGTGCGAACATCTCTGATTTCTTTAACGCCGCCAACAGTATACAGTGTAATACCGGCAGGTGCCGCAATGGAACGCCCGGGCTCCATCATAATTTTCGGCTGATTTACACCGCGCTCCTGCGCCGTCTGCTTCACCACTTCGGACACTGCCTGGATATAGGCATCGTAGTTGATAGGCTGGTCTTCCTCCGTATATTTGATACCATAGCCGCCCCCGAGGTTCAGTTCTTCGATTTCAATATGCAGTTTTTCATGTAGGTCGCCGATAAAATTCATCATTACTTTTGCGGCCAGCTTAAACGGTTCCAAATCGAAAATTTGAGAACCAATATGGCAATGAACACCGACTACCTTCAAATGCGGATATTCCAGCGCACGGCTGTAGGCTTCAAATGCTTCTCCATTCTCCAATGCCACACCAAATTTAGAATCAATTTGTCCCGTCTGAATAAAGCTGTGTGTATGTGCGTCAATACCCGGTTTGATACGAAACATGATGCGAACGGTTGCGTCCTTTTCAGAAGCGATACGGTTAAGCCGTTCCAATTCATCTACATTGTCAACTACGATTGTTCCAACATGATTTTCCACTGCCAGTTCCAATTCACCGTCCGTCTTATTATTTCCGTGGAAATAGACACGACTCATATCAAATCCAGCTTTCAACGCTGTATAGAGTTCGCCGCCCGAAACAACATCTAAACCCATGCCAAGTTCATTCATTAATTTACACATATACATGCAGGAAAACGCTTTACTCGCATACAAAACCAAACCGTTCCCGTTATAATAGCGGTCCATTGCTTCCTGATAGAGCTTACAATTTTTGATAATAGCACCTTCGTCCATCACATAAAGTGGCGTTCCATACTGTTTTGCCAGTTCTACTGTGTCACAGCCGCCAATCATGAGATGACCATTTTCTCCTGCCGATAAACATTCTGATACAAACATCTTTCCCCATCCTTTCTTCCGTTTTTTATAGCTTTCTTTACTTAAAATATGCAACGCCAGCTTTAAAAATAGGTTGTTCTTTATTTCCTTCTATATTTTTATACAAATTTGTACCTTTTCGCTCGCTATGCCCCATTTTACCAAGTACACGTCCATCTGGGCTGGTAATACCTTCTACAGCTTCAAAGGAACCATTGGGGTTAAAATAAATATCATAGGTCGGATTCCCATCAAAATCCACATATTGAGTCGCAATCTGTCCATTGGCATATAACTGCTGATAAAGTTCAGGCGGGCAAATAAACCGTCCTTCTCCGTGAGAAATCGCAATGGTGTGTTCGTCCCCAACTTCACTGCACTGGAACCAAGGAGATTTCACAGACGACACTCTGGTGCGTACCAAGTTGGAGGCATGACGTCCAATAGTGTTAAACGTAAGTGTCGGGCTGTTTTCTTCTAAGTCACGTATTTCGCCGTAAGGAACCAGTCCTAGTTTAATTAGTGCCTGGAAGCCATTGCAAATACCCAGCATCAGTCCGTCGCGCGTTTTGAGCAGTTCATGCACAGCATCTTTCACATAAGGGTTGCGGAATGCTGCCGCAATGAATTTTCCGGAACCTTCCGGCTCATCTCCTGCACTAAATCCGCCCGGAATCATGATGATTTGAGACTGCTCAATTCGTTTCGCCATCTCTTGCAAAGATTCTTCAATTTCCTTTGCGCAGCTATTACGAACGACAAAAATATCCGCCTGCGCACCCTCTTTTTCAAAAGCACGTGCACTGTCATATTCGCAGTTTGTGCCCGGAAAAACAGGAATGAATACCCTCGGTTTTGCAATGCCTTGTGGTTTTATCACAGCCCGCTGTGTATATGCCGCTTTTTCCGGCGCTTTTTGGTATTCACATTCCGCTTGTGTCGGGAAAATAGGCTCCAACGGTGCTTCCCACTTGGCAATCAACGTATCCAAATCATAGGATTGTGCGCCCAATATGATGACCGGCTGCTCGGTCGTTTCTCCAAGCAATTCAAAGCCATCCAACTCCTGCGTAGATTCCACAATAAACGAACCATATTGCGGTACATATAGCGCATGCGCAAAGGAATCGTTTAATGTAAAGCCGATTTTGTTTCCGAAACTCATATTGGCAACTGCACCGGCAATACCTCCAGCACGTACGGTACCAACCGCCTGCACCTTTCCGCTTTCAATCAACCGGTACATGGTATCGTAGTTCGCCTTGAGCGCTTCCCAATCCGGCAGTCCATCTGCTGTATATGGCGTATGCAGATACCAGACTTTATGTCCCGTGCCCTTCCATTCCGGTGAAACAACTTTGGAAGCGCGCGTCGCGTCAATAGCAAAAGAAACCAACGTCGGCGGAACGTCCATGTCTTCAAAGCTGCCGGACATGCTGTCTTTCCCGCCAATGGCTGCAATATCCAGCTTGGTCTGTGCCAGATACGCACCTAACAACGCCGCTAAAGGTTTCCCCCACCGCGTGGGCTCTTGATAGAGTTTTTCAAAATATTCCTGCAAAGTCAAATAGGTTGTTTTATAATTTCCGCCGCCTGCAACTACCTTGGAGACGGATTCCACAATTGCCAGCGCCGCGCCATGGAAGGGGCTGGACGCAGACAAATAGGGCTGGAATCCAAATCCCATAATACTGGCGGTATCTGTTTCGCCGTGCAGCACCGGAATCTTTGCTGCCATAACCTCCGGTCTCGTTAGCTGGTATTTCCCACCCAATGGCATAAGTACCGTACCCGCGCCGATGGTGGAGTCGAACCGTTCAATCAGTCCTTTTTGACTGCATTGGGACAAGTCCTCAACCAATTCGTAGAGGTCATTTTTCACGTTTGTATCCAGTTCTTTCACGCCCTCAACAACTGCGCTCATCTGTTTTTTCGCAACATTTGAATTGAGAAAATAAAGACAGATAACGACAATTTTTTTAACACGCCATTACATAAACAGAAGTTGAGTTTT
>CBCTHD010000298.1:0-3656 GCA_965146615.1 uncultured Clostridia bacterium | reverse complement strand
ATGAAATATAAAAATCTGCTTCTCCCGCTGTTCTTTCAATATCTCATTGTACCTTTTGCGATGGTTTTTATTAAAATTCCACACCCACCTCATAAATTCCAAATCAAACCGCTCCGGACAGCCTTCGCCCATGTCGGAGCGCACCTGCCCATAAGTCGTTATGATCCGCTTTAATACTCCGCGAAGACAAGTAAATCTGGAATAATCTAAATAGATGATGGTATCACAACGCGCCAACCGTGTCGGTAATGTCCTGTTATAATTTCCATCAATAATCCAAGCATTTTTTTGCGCTTCCTCCACCAAAAGCCGTTCCAGTTCCTCCTTCGATACATGCGTCCAGTTATCCCGCCAATACAATTGGTCTATATGCACCACAGGCAAGTGTAATTTTTCGCCCAACTGCTTTGACAGCGTCGATTTCCCGCTCCCGCCGCATCCTATGATGATTATCCGTTCCATTTTCCTCATGCTTCTCCCGTCCCTTCTCCTGCGCACTGATGCTTATGATTTAACTCTTCTAATTTACCATCCCTTTCATTGAATAGATTGTATTATATATCAATTACCATCTTTTTGCAATACTGCTCTGCAACTTTCTGGCAACAAAAAAATATTCCTATTGACAAAATTATTTTTAAGCAGTATAATATGTGAATGAACTATTCATTTATATTTGAGGAGGAGGTGTTATTATGACACAACGAATTGAAGCTATTACTACTGCCGCAACGTCGCTTTTTCTAACGCAGGGGTACTCCAAAACCCAAATCAGCCATATTGCTAAAGCGGTCGGCGTCTCTGTAGGTACTATCTATCATGATTTTATAGGTAAGGAAGAAATTATGCATTACATTCTCAAATGCACCATTGACCCCACATTTGCTAAGCAGGAATTGGAAACGCCTATCCATAAGGAACAATTCGTAGGCTTGGAGCAGGACATTGTAGCTCTATTTAAAAAATCAGCAAATGATTTTGAAAGACCTTTGGTATCAAACCTAGTGGATTATACGTTTGAAATGCTTATTTCTGATGCGTTCGACCTTCTTTCAAGGTATGCTGTTGGCTGCCTATTTATTGAAAAGAACCAATATGACTTCCCATTTCTTGCATCGCAATATAAAGCCTATCGAAAACAATTTTTTTGTGCAATGACAAGCTATATTCAAGCCTTTATTGCAAATGGCACCGTTCGCCACATTGATGACGTCGAACTGACTACCCTTCTCATTATTGAAATATTGACATGGTGGGCTATGGATATGCGCTATACTACCTTTGAAACGAGCGATGTTTCTCCTGAAACGGCAAAAAAAGTCTGCATGGACAATATTTTATCTGCATACAAAAAATAGATTAGCAGGGCATGACAAGCCCTCTAATTTTTATCTTAAATTCGAATGAACCATTCATTTATTTAGAAAGCGAGGTTATTGAAATGAAATACAAGCAATTTATGTCTCTATTTTTAGCGTTACTTCCGGCATTACTCCTATTTTCCGGCTGCGGAAAGCAGCAAGTAGTCCAATTGGTCAACGAGATGTCCTTTTCAATAGATGGGATAAAAGAAGTGACAATCGCTTATGATGAGGAAGATATGTTTTTTTTCCAAAGTGAAACGGAAAATCTAATCATCCAAGAGTATATGAGCAAAAACAAAAACCGTTATTATGCAAATGTCACTCAAGAAAGAGATAGTATTCAGGTATGCGAGGGTGGCAAACCTCTTTTTCAAGATGGATTTGTGCGTTATATTGAGGTCTATCTGCCCGCTTCTTATCAAGAAGATATAAAAATCACTTCAACCAATGGAGAAATTGACTTGTCCGATCTATATCTTAACCTGAAGTCCATTCGCATTGATTGCACTTCCGGAATCCTTAAAATCAAGCAAGCAACAGCTTCAGACATTTATTTATCTTCAACAAGCGGAAACTTGGAATTAGGAACACTCGCAGCGGACCGAATCAGAATAGATACCACACAAGGAACCGTCGTTTGCGCAAGGGCGGAAGGTACCGTTTCTTATACCTCAACAAATGGCGATGCCGCCTTTTTATCCGCTGCTGGCTCCGGTACATATCAAGTCACCAATTCCGGAAAGCTATCTGTTATATATGATGATGTGACAGGTGATCTGTCGCTATACAATAAAAACGGTAGCATTGAACTTGTTCTTCCCGCTGCACTTGATTTTACATTTGACGCAATAGTCAAAAATGGTTCCGTTGTGACAAATTTTCAAGGGGAACTTGCAGTAAACGGCGACACAACGCATGGAATTGTCGGCAGCAATCCCGCCATTACCATCAAAACAGAAACAAAAAATGGTACTATTGAGGTGACACAATGAAAAGGATACTAAGTTCTTTCATAATACTTACCGTAATTGTTTTAGCGGGCATCGTTCTGTTTACATGCGGGAATGATACAAGCTATTACCTAGTTTACATTTTTACTTTTCTGTTTATCGCTTGTTATGCAGTTTTTTCACCTTCGACAATCCCATCTAAAATAGTGCAGGTAACGATATATGCACTTGTTATGGTATCACAAATCTTGTTTTGTGCTATTTTGTCGCAACCCGAAACCACAGATGCGCAAACACATTACCTATGCAGATTGTTGGGCGTTTTGGCAGCTTCCCTCCCTGTCTTAATACGGTTTTATTTTTTCAATCAAATCACAAAACAAGAAAATCTTCCTTCCCCCGAAGAACACACGGTCATCTCTTACTCACAACTTCTTTGCAATAAAAACGAAATTTTCGCCAAGGCTGCAAAAATGAAACAAGCCGGCCATGTTCTGTCAGGAATTGAATGGGCGGAAATGATACACAACATTCCCCGGCATAGTTCTTTTTCCTATGTAAATCATGGAACCTTAACCGATGCATATTTTCAAAAAGCCTCAGAAACGTTAAATAATGGCTATATCTATATTGTCGTTACGAAAACGAAAAGTGTGCCAAGTGATGTGATAGGCTTGTTTACAAATCGAGAGTTTAATCACGTCTCTTTGTCCTTTGACGCGGAATTAAAGACCATTATCAGTTACAACGGCGGAGATCGAGCGTCTCCTCCTGGATTGAATGCTGAATTATTACAGACACTGACACAGAGAAATGGCTCGGCTGTCATTGTCTACCGTTTACCTGCAAGCGCTGCGCAAAAGAAAATTATGCTGCAAAAGATACAAGAAATCAACTCCGAAGGTAGCGCCTACAACTTGTTAGGATTGGTACTAAAAACTTCTCAAAAGCCTAATATTATGTTTTGTTCCCAGTTTGTGTACACTCTTTTAAAATTGGCAGAATTAAATTATTTTGAAAAGAAACCAACGCTGGTTACCCCTACCGACTTTATTGAATTAGACTATGACAGAAATCTTAGATTTGTATATAAAATCGTTTTCAATCACGTTACAGCAGAACAAAAAGAAATAGATCACCATTCTCATTAGTTCATTTATTGTATACCCACAAACTCCATAACGTGTAATAGCATACAAAATTATATTGTAAAAACTAAATTTCTTTTCATCGTACCATTAAACACACAAAAAAGAAGCAGATACACTCCGTATCTGCTTCTTTTTTGTGCTGGCAAAGACCTATTTTCCCGGGCAGTCGCCCACCAAGTATCTTCGGCGCG
>CBCTHD010000297.1:0-3657 GCA_965146615.1 uncultured Clostridia bacterium | reverse complement strand
GCAGCGGCTCATCATTTCACGCATATACTGGTGAATGACCGCAAGATGTGCCGGTACATAAACGCCGCCGTACTTTTTAGCAGCAGACAGGCCAAACATGTGGTCGTCCTCGTTGATGGTTCCTCCCACGGCACACAAACTGTTGTGACAGTTGGTGAGCACATAGGGCAGCGGAAATTCTTTCAATCCGCTGGCTTTTGCCGTCTGAATAATACCGACATAGGTGATGTCATGCGACGCCATACAGTCGAATTTAATTTTCAATTTGTCTTCTTTGCCGGAAGTGTTATGGTTTTGCAAAATGGAATATGCAATCGTATGCTTTTTCGCTTCCACCGGTGATACATCCAGCTGATACTTAGCTTTTATGTGGGACGACGCTTTCTCGTCAGCCGGCACCAAATCCCTGCCGCCGACTAAATATGCGCCTGTGTTCCATAATTCTAACAAAAAGACCCCTCCTAAAACATTTTTTATTTTAGCCATAGCAAAGCCCTATAAATTTAGTATTTCAGTGGCGTTGCAGGCATTGTAAACCTTTTCTGTTACTACATTTCTCCCCAGAATGCCAATATTTCACCGTTGCTTTTTCTGATAATGATATTAAGCCCGCCGCCATCGGCTCCTTCGGGAATTTGAGAGCGGACTGTCCAAACTTCTTTTTTCTCATCATATTCCGCAATGAGCGGCAAATCCTTATCATAACCATTTTCACCTGTAAGAGAATCAAATATCGCTGCTGCAATTTGCTTTGCGGCTTCTTCATTTCCAACACACCCTTTTTGATATGCTTCCAGGGTGCTCTCTGCTACACTATCATTTTTAGCGTATTGCTTCACTTTAGCATATGGATCATCAGATTGTTTGTTGATTCCATTGACAATTATAACTGTAGTAAAAATGATTACCATTTCAACCAAGACAATACCAACTAGCTTTATTATTTTCTGCATAGAATATTTCCCCTTTCTATGTCTCGAAACAATACATAAATAGCTGCGAACACTCATTTTTGTGAAGGCATATGGAATTTCTTTTTATTTCCTTAAAAAATATTATATCAATAGAAGCCTTCTTTGTCAAATATCGTTTTGTGCACTGAATGCCGAAATTTGAAGCAGCGCGTCTTTCCAACGCCAGAAAAGTCACGGTACAGATAGTAATAAGACAGGCATACCACAGCGCAGACGCGACCCGTGAGCGCTTTTAATAGTACAAAATTGCACAGAAGCAAAGGCAGTTTTCACGAATTTACTATTGACAAAGAGAAGAAATACCAATATAATGAAAATAGTATGAAAAGCTAGGCGGAGGACGGAACTACCATGAAAAAAATTCTATTTGCGTTTTTATGTATCATGTTATGTACCAATATGGTGTTTGCTGATAATATGCTGAAAAACACTTCGTTTGATACAGAAAAGGAATGGAATCTGAGTTATTATTTTAAAGACCGTGAGTCTGCAATTAGCATTACGCAAGACGATGGGCAAAATGTTGTTTTCATGACGAGCGAACTGCAAAATCATGTGACGGCGACACAAACAGTAAAAGTGAAAAAAAATAAAATCTATAAAATTACAGCGGAAGCAAAAGCAGTTGATGTATCTACTGCGGGACGTGGCGCTTGCATTGGGATTTATAATCACTTGGTCTACAGTGCAACCATTAATGGAACCACTGACGGATACGAGACGCTAGAGCTTTATGTGCGCCCACAGGGGACAGAACTTCCCGTGATGTTGTCGCTGGGTGGGCACGGAGAGGAATCCTCCGGAACGGCATACTTTCGCAATGCACAGATGGAGGAAATTGAGGAAAGCGCTGTGCCGAAAACAGCAAGCATACAAGAGGTAACGGATACGTCCGGTGGGCAAACCAGTCAGAACACTGATAAATCCTACTTGCCGGAAACAAAACTTGATGCAAAATGGTATACGTTAATTGCGTTGCTGGCGCTTGCCATATTGGGAACATTTTATTATGTATGGTTTAAAAAACAGTAAATATTTTGTAAAGAGATATAGGAGGAAGAAACAATGGCAGAATTAAGATGGCATCCACTGATTCAAGATTGGGTTATGATTGCGTCGCACCGCCAAAACCGGCCGCAGATGCCGAAGGATTGGTGCCCGTTTTGTCCAGGTTCCGGGAAGGTTCCCGATACATATGAAGTCTATGAATATGATAATGATTTTCCGGCGCTTTCGCAAAATCCGCCGGAACCGGATGATGTAGCGACCGAACTCTATAAAACCCGTCCGGCTTATGGAAAATGTGAAGTCATTTTGTATTCGCCTAACCATACCATTACGCTACCGGAATTGCCAGTGGAGCATATTGAAAAACTGGTAGACCTTTGGACGCAGCGGTTTGTGGAGATTTCGAAAGACGAAAAAATTAAATATGTATTTATTTTTGAAAATCGTGGCGCGGTTGTCGGCGTTACCATGCCGCATCCGCATGGTCAGATTTATGGATATTCCAATATCCCGAAAAAAATTGAACTGGAACTGAAAAGTAGCAAGGAACATTTTGAACAGACAGGGCATTGCTTGATTTGTGATATGCTGAAAGAAGAAATGGATTTTGGCAAACGCGTTATCATTGAAAATGAGGACTTTGCGACAGTACTGCCGTTTTTTACAGAATATCCGTATGGTATGTATATTATTAGCAAAAACCACCGACAGAATCTTACGGAAATGAGCGAGCGTGAGAAGAAGAATTTGGCAAGCATACTGAAGGAAACCACCGGAACTTTTGATGCTCTCTTTGATTATCCCTTCCCATACATGATGTGTATGCACCAGAGTCCGGTCAACAGCGAAGATACCAGCGATTATTATCATTTCCATATTGAATTTTTCCCGCCAATGCGTTCTGCGGACAAACAGAAATTTAATGCTTCCAGTGAAACGGGGGCATGGGCGCATTGTAATCCAACGGCGCCGGAGGAAAAGGCAGAAGAATTGCGCGAAGCATATCAGAAGTATTTGAAAAAGCAGCAATAGGAGAGGGGATAATACGATGGAGTTGGCGGAGCTGAAAGAAAAATTTTGTGCGCTCTACGGCGGCACGAAAGAAAATGTCAGAATCTTCATGTCGCCCGGACGTGTGAACTTGATTGGCGAGCATACGGACTATAACGGCGGATATGTGTTTCCGGCGGCGCTTTCCATGCGGACTGCAATTGCCTACCGGAAAACGGACAGCGGCAAAATCCGCATGGCAGCAACCGATTTGGATGTGCATGTTGAAGCAGATATTGACCATTTGGACGCCTATAAAGATTTAAAATGGGGCGATTACCAAATCGGTGTCGCTTATGTAATGCAAAAACAAGGTTATCAGATTTGCAGCTGCGATATGCTATTTGACGACACTACACCGCATGGCGGTGGACTGTCTTCCTCAGCGGCGATTGAAGTAGCTACCGCATTGGCATTTGCAACGATATCAAATGAAGCAAAGGGAATTACTGCACCTGTCGATATGGTTGAAATGGCAAAAATTTCTCAGCAGGCAGAGCATGAGTATATTGGCGTGCAGTGCGGTATTATGGATCAATTTGCTTCGGCAATGGGTAAAAAAGACCATGCCATGTTCTTGAATTGCGCTACACTGGATTATGAACTGGTGCCGCTACAAATGGAA
>CBCTHD010000296.1:0-3658 GCA_965146615.1 uncultured Clostridia bacterium | reverse complement strand
CAGCATACGTTTATTACTTAATAGGAGCATTACGTCCACAGGATTACTATGGGAGTAGTGCTCTGTTTTTTTTCAGTACAGTGAAACAAAAATATGGTATTGAAAGGTGTGATACAGGAAAGTAAATAAATTGGTAAAAGGGAGAGAGACACGCAAATGTAAGGGGATTACGGGAGATGGGAGGAACAATTATGGGCAAGCTAAGAAAAATTTCTATGTTGCTTGCATTGATGGTATATCTGACAGGTATACCAGTGTCAGCGGGACAACCACAATCGGGGGAGAAATTGACGGAAGCACAGTTACAAGAAGAGACCAAGCAATATACGGACCGTTTTATCGTCCGCTATGTCCAGCCAGAGCAGAAACTGACAGAATTGGAGGAACATATTAACCAGGCATTTGAAAAGGCAAAAAAACAAAAACACCAGACTGTACCAACCTGGGACTCTCTGAAGGGAGAGAACGGCATAGTTGCCACGGAGGAACAGGGCACGGATATGCAGATGAATAAAATGCCAACGGCTTTGCGTGATGCGCTGCGTCCACAGCGCGAGCAAACAGAAATGTTAGAAGAGGAAGGCAGTATAACTATTCTACTAGAAGAGAAAGTGGACCCGACTGTATTTACAGCCAACTTGCTTGCGCAAAGTGAGGATACAATAGCTTATGTACAACCGGATTACATATTAGAGCTTTCAGAGGAAGACATTGGTCAAGAGGAACAAATTATACAGGAGACGGATTTTCAGGAAGAAGACAATCCGGTGCAGGGACAAGGGGAGATAGAACCGAAAGAAGAAATGAATACGGAAGAACGGTTGGTGGAAATCACGCTACAGCCACCGGAAGAAATACCCGAACCTGCACAAGTGGGAGCACAAGTACTGCCGGAAGGACAACAAGTCACGGTTGCAGTGCTGGATTCCGCGGTTGATGTGACACACCCCGAACTGGTAGGGCGCATTGCAGAGGGATATGATTTTTGTAATGATACGCAGGAGTTGGTACGACAGCAGCCGGATATGGAAGCTGTACATGGTACTCATATTGCCGGGACCATTGCACAGGAAGCGCCGGAAGCTGTAATTATGCCATTGGTTGTCTTTCGCAATGGCAAGGCATATACCAGCGATATTATACGCGCGATTTCTTATGCAAAGGAGCATGGCGCACAGATTGTTAACTGTAGTTGGGGTGGCACAGAAAACAACTTGGCTTTGCGGGAAGCAATGGAAGCATCTGGTTTGTTTTTTGTTTGCGCTGCAGGAAATAGCCGCACCAATTTAGATGAAAATCCGGTTTACCCAGCTTGTTTTGGGCTGGATAATGCTATTAGTATAGCAGCCTTAAACGAAGATATGGCAATGAGCTATTTTTCGAATTACGGTGTGCAGCAAGTGGAACTTGCGGCAATCGGACGGGATCATAGTGGTCCATATCCTGGCGGTGGATATGATACCATGAGCGGAACTTCGGTTTCAGCGGCAGTAGTAACAGGAGCGGCGGCACAGTTTGCTGCGGTTTATGGAACCGATCAGTTGAAAGTAAGCCTGACTTATAGCGCGGACAAAATTTCCTGTTTGGAAGGGAAAGTAAAAGGAGCTGCAGCATTGAATGTGCAGCATTTGCTCGCGGCAGAGGAAGGGGAGCAAAGAATTGTACAGCCAGAAGATGATTTTGATGTTTTGGCGCCAACGCTGTCTACAGAAGAAAGCTGGTCGCTGTTCCAACGTGGGGATAATATCCAGGTAGCAACCGGAGCTGATGCTGTCATGGTTTTAAAAAGCAATGGAAGCGTATGGCGGATTGATTATAACACTTTTGTGCCGCGCCAGGTGCCGGGTCTTAGAGATATTATGTCTATATCCGTATATGGCTACTATATGATAGCGATGGGAAAAAACGGAAAAGTGTATACTGGAGGAACCGGTGGTTATGCATTGGAAGAAAAAGACAGTATCAGCAATGCGGTAGCAGTTGCAAGCGGATATAACTATTTTCTTGTGTTGAAAAGCGATGGTACTGTCTGGGGATGGGGACAAAATGAAAGTGGACAAACAGGGTTTGACGAACCGGATACCATATATTGGCCGAGTTTCTTATCCAACGATACACCTGCCCAGGTAAAGACATATGACAATGTAGCACTCAGCGGCGTGCGCAGAATTTATGCATCTCAATCCACCAGCTTTGCTATCAAGGAAGATGGAACAGCCTATCGGTGGGGCGTTTATTCGAGTTCCTGGGAATTTACTTGCAGTGCAGAACCATTTGCGGAAAACATTGATGAAATTACGACATCAGGAACAATGAGATGCGCCGCATTAGATAAAAACGGACAAATGCATTTGTTCACAAATAGTTTGAGCGGCGGAGAGACGATAAGCAACACTGTATTCCAGAACGTGCTTGGTATTAGCCAAAATACCATTGTCAAAACGGACGGCATGGTATGGCATTGGAATAATCAAGCTGAGGGCTATCCAACACAGCGAGTCTCCGGATTGTATGATGTGCGTCAGGCGTCACAGTATTCCGAACGCGTATTTGCTGTTAAAATGGATGGAACCGTTTGGCAGTGGGATTATGTTAATGGTACACCCGGTACGCCAGTGCAGCGGAATATTCCGATTATAGAACCTGCGGAAAGGCAAACTATTGTGCAAGAATGGTACAATGCAGCTGACAATCCGGCGGCGTTTAAGGATCAAAGTGGACTGGAAGCGCTGGGATGGAGTGAATATAACGAAGAAAATAAATCCGGGAACAACTGGCAAACGCCAAGTATGGGTGAGTTTACAGCCATAGGTGGACAGTTATGCATTCAGAAAACGTCTACAACAGATGAGCCGCTCGCCGCGTCCGACCAAGCATTGGTCTATTCGGTAGATAAGGTATTTACCAGACGGCAAGAAAGTTGGAATGGTGATGAACGGCTTAGCCTTTGGACACAAAATTTTAAAGGCGACTATGAAGTGGAATTGGATGGTATGTTCCAGCAACAGGGCGGATTTGTCTATTATGACATTATGGGAAAATCATCTACCGGCGTGCCGAGTATTGCAGCGCGTTACCGCGTGGATCCCTATGTTACCGGAGCATTCAATGTGTACAATAATAAGTTAAATGGCGGAAATACCAACGCCTATCCACTATGGACCAATTCTCAAGTCGGAAGGGTGATATCCACTGTACTGCACAGCAGTGATTCCACTTTTCAGACATTTATGAACGGCAATTTGATACCGGCAAGTACTACCGTCAAGGATGCATTTCCGAGCGACACCTTCAGTATGAGTGGTTGGAACAAAGCACAGCCGGGGGCATATATTACGGGAATTCGAATTAGCGTGCAGAAACGGGCACTTGCAGGAGATACAATAGCTAAAATTAATAAGTTGTCATTGCGGGAAATCAGCAAGATACAGGATGTCACGGACAACGCGGCGGCACAAATTTCTATGAAAATGCTGACGAGCACGCCGGAAGCGGTAACGGGAAATCTGAATGCTTTGCCTTCTACCTTGGCGGGAGCGCAGGTAACCTGGAGTTCTTCTTATCCACAAATTATAACAGATGATGGGACCTATGTGGCGCGTCCATATTATAATACAGATGTTGTTATGACTGCAAAGCTGACCAATCCGTCGGACGG
>CBCTHD010000295.1:0-3677 GCA_965146615.1 uncultured Clostridia bacterium | reverse complement strand
GAAACACCGGTTCCATAAAATGGAACCGGTGTTTTTGGGTTCCTATAACAACGGTCATTTTGACGCTTTATTTTCCTTTTTTAGGCGATTATACGAAATCGGGAGAAAACGGGAGATATTCCATAAAAATACAAAATATTTTCATGAAACGACCAATTTTAGAAGTTGAAGAAAATGCCAAATTTGAGTAATATAATAATCAAGGTGTTAGCACTCTCCAAAAGTGAGTGCTAACAAAATCAGTTCAGTATATTCAATAAATTTATATTTGTTCAGTAGGAGGTAATTCGTATGAAAATCAAACCGTTGGCAGACAGAGTTGTCATTAAAATGGTAGAAGCCGAAGAAACCACAAAAAGCGGTATTATATTGGCGGGAAGCGCAAAGGAAAAACCGCAGATTGCTGAGATTATCGAAGTAGGTCCCGGCGGCGTTGTGGACGGCAAAGAAATTAAAATGGAAGTTACACCCGGCCAGAAAGTTATTGCCAGCAAATATGCCGGAACTGAAGTAAAAATCGACGGCGAGGATTTGACGATTCTGCGTCAGAGCGACATTCTTGCGATTGTAGAGTAATTTTTCCGATGAATTAATAAAATAAGAAAGGACTGATTTCCAATGGCAAAAGAAATCAAACATGGCGAAGAAGCCAGAAAAGCACTAGAAAACGGAATCAACACACTAGCAGATACAGTGAAAATTACGCTTGGGCCCAAAGGGCGCAACGTTGTACTGGATAAAAAATTTGGTTCTCCACTGATTACCAATGACGGCGTTACCATTGCAAAAGAAATTGAACTGGAAGATCCCTTTGAAAACATGGGGGCGCAGCTGGTCAAAGAAGTAGCAACCAAAACCAACGACGTTGCAGGCGACGGTACGACAACAGCTACTCTTTTAGCACAGGCGTTGGTGCGTGAAGGATTGAAAAATCTGGCGGCAGGCGCAAACCCGATGATTCTGAAAAAAGGAATGTCCAAAGCGGTGGATACCGCGGTAGAAACTATTGTTTCCAACAGCCGCCAAGTACAGGGTAAGGATGATATTGCCCGCGTTGCAGCGATTTCCGCTGCGGACGACACGGTTGGCGAATTGATTGCAGATGCAATGGAAAAGGTAACCAACGACGGTGTTATCACCGTGGAAGAATCCAAAACTGCGGAAACCTATTCTGAAGTGGTGGAAGGGATGCAGTTTGACAGAGGTTATATCTCCCCTTACATGGCGACCGACATGGAAAAAATGGAAGCTGTTTTGGACGACGCTTACATTTTGATTACCGACAAAAAAATCTCCAATATTCAAGATATTTTGCCGCTTTTGGAACAGATTGTACAGCAGGGTAAGAAACTGCTTATCATTGCAGAAGACGTGGAAGGCGAAGCGCTGGCTACACTGCTGGTAAACCGTCTGCGCGGCACATTTACCTGCGTTGCTGTCAAAGCGCCTGGTTTTGGTGACAGAAGAAAAGCAATGCTGGAAGATATCGCGGTATTAACCGGCGGTCAGGTTATCACAGAAGAACTGGGTCTGGACTTGAAGGAAACCACAATTGAACAACTGGGTCGTGCAAGACAGGTCAAAGTTCAGAAAGAAAACACCATTATTGTAGACGGCGCCGGCAGCGCCGATGTGATTCGCGACCGCGTTGCACAAATCCGCATTCAAATTGATGAAACTACTTCTGAATTTGATAAAGAAAAATTGCAGGAACGTCTGGCAAAACTTTCCGGCGGCGTTGCAGTAATTAAAGTTGGCGCTGCAACAGAAACAGAAATGAAAGAAAAGAAGCTGCGTATTGAAGATGCATTGGCTGCAACCAAAGCTGCGGTGGAAGAAGGTATTGTAGCAGGCGGCGGAACAGCGTACATTAACGCTCTTAGCAGCGTGGAATCTTGCATGAATTCTCTGGAAGGCGATGAAAAGACCGGTGCGGCGATTGTACTCAAAGCGCTGGAAGAACCAGTCAAACAGATTGCAGCAAATGCCGGCCTGGAAGGCAGCGTTATTGTGGAAAACATTAAAAATGCAGGCGAGGTTGGCAAAGGCTTCAATGCATTGAAGGAAGAATATGTCAATATGATTGATGCCGGTATCGTTGACCCGACAAAAGTGACCAGAAGCGCATTGCAAAACGCAGCGAGCGTTGTCGCAATGGTTTTGACCACCGAAAGTCTGGTTACCGATATTCCGAAAGAAGAACCCGCTGCAGCGCCGGCAGCCGGTATGCCGGGTGGCATGTATTAATTTCACATATGCACAACAAGCCTCTTTCCCACATGGAAAGAGGCTTGTTTTATGTAACTTTACTAATTCTTTCACTCTATTTCGACTTACTTCACTTCCCGATACTTGCCCGGCGTCATGCCAACATATTTTTTGAATACTCGAATAAAGGTAACTGTATTGGTGAAGCCGACTTCTTTTGCAACGTTCTCCAAGGTTTTGTTGCCTGTCTGCAAAATTGACTTTGCTTGCTCCACCCTTATTTTATTGATATATTCCAACATTCCGATACCATATTTTTGCTTAAACATTTTAGACAAATAATGCGGGGTCATATGGAATTCTGTTCCGATCTGCGCCACATTAAGCGTGTCATCTTTATAATGACTCATAATATAATCCCACACTTTGATTAAAATATCATCCCCGGAAAGGTGTGTAGGGTCCATTGCCTCAATAGCCCGCGCAATATATCTGATTCTTTCGCGCAGCTGTGCCGCAGTTGTACATTCCAGCAAAGAACGAATGGCTTCAATATCTAAAATCCGCGACGACAACAATCCAGCCGCATCAATTTCATCCGAAGCGTGAATCAGTACGCTTACAAATTCAAACAAAACGCCTCTCAAAACCTGTGGGTCCTCTTCCAACTGCGGCTCATTTTGCCCAATAATTTCTTCTGCCGTCTCCATAATTTGTGCTTCTCGAAAAGTCTTTAAGCTAGCAATAAACTGCTGCCGGTCCTCTGCGGAAAACTTCACCGTTCCAGTAGCGCCTGCCAAAAACCGGTCATACCGCTGCACACCGTTTTCACCGGATGCAGCGGTATATTCCAGTGTTTCCACGGATTCCTGATATGCTTGGGGAATTTCCATACAGGTCGTATAAACTTGGCTGATTCCTACATTACACTCCAAATGAAAATTCTGTTTGACCAGGTCCACCGCATGGTTTGCGATGTCTTCCAGTCTGTCGTCCAACTGCCCGTCATCCTCTTCGCCCGCCGTCACTAGACAAACCATATTGTCTTCACATTCAAACATCACACCGTTATATGCTTCATCCACCAATTCTTCCACAATATTTGTCAAAATAAAATTTGCCAATTCTACGCGACGTTCGTTTGTGAGGTCAGTATCCGTTTCAAACAGCTTGGTATAATCTTTTACATCAAAGAGCAACACGGCATATTGGGAATTGTCGCAGGGGATTTCCAGCATGTCCAAAATTTCGCGAAAGGCATATTTATCCTGTACTTTTCCTCGCAGCAGCTTGCTGAGATAAGACATGCGCACTACCTGTTTGTGCTGTTTCAGCTCGCTTTCAATCCGTTCTCTCCCCTTTTTCTCTGACTTGATAACGTCTTCCAAATAGTCAAATTCATTATATCCCGCCATCGTCGTGTCCCCATCTTCCGTTTGGACGAGACGCATCAGCTTTTTCACCGGTTT
>CBCTHD010000294.1:0-3679 GCA_965146615.1 uncultured Clostridia bacterium | reverse complement strand
TAACCCTCCTTTTGTAGTTTTTGTATAGATGAATTGACTGTCTGCTTATTCAAAAAGATAAAATCACAAATGTCTTTCTGTGTGCAGGTGTCACCGAGTTCTAAAATGCTATATAAAATGAGAAATGCGCTATCTGATAAATTCTGTTTCACAGCAATTTTGTGATACAATTGGTCAATTTGCTTGTTCAGTTGATTAAATTCTTTTAATGTAGGCTCTTGATAAAAATTCATTGTCACACATCCTTTAGTATGATTTCATACTTGATATTATAGTACGAAATCATACTTGTGTCAAGTGTTTTTTTCTTTTCTGTTTTATTCATGTAAATTTCTGTACAAGAAAAGAAATTTAATGGCAATTGTAGAAGATAACAAACGTCACTGGTAAAGATTGAAAAAAAGGGCCCTTGCAAACGTGGCAAGGGCTGACATATATGGAGTTGTAGATCAATTAAATCTACATCCTTATCATATCACAAGAAAGCAAAAGATGCAATGGGTTAAAAATGTTTTATTTTGTCGATTCGTGTAAATTAGGACGCGTGCCGCCTACTGATTCTGTTTCACAGTGTTGGCTTTTCCAAACTATAATTAAATCAATAATACGAATGGCGGCTGCAAGCAAGACGAACAAACTAGCAGTATTGTTATAGCTGGCAGACCGTTTCTGGATACAGGTATCTGCCGGATTACAGAGCGCCTGATCGGAGATAATGAAAAAATTAAAAACGGCAATCAAAACCAGCGTGCTGGCAAGCAAACTGATGGGGAAGGTATCAGGGAAATCTTCACAGCGTGACGTATCCTCCTCGCATAGCAGGCATTTTAGTTCATCTTTTTGAATCGTTGTTACGTAATAGGATAGGGATACAGCTATAATAATGACGAGGATAAACTTTTGTGAGCGGTTTATGAGATCTATTTGCTGCTGTAAGGTCTCTTTCGTCTGTAGTTCCGAAGCAGTAGAATCAGTCATAGATGGCATACCCCCAACGGATAGTCTTTATTTTATCGTATGCTCCATAGAAAAAAATGTGCGAACAGTGTAATTTGGCACTGTGAGGTAAAATGAAACGAAATAGATATTTTGATTCAACGGGTTGTTTGGTCATTGCTAAAAAGAAGCACAGGGGGGGAGTACGAATAAAAAATGGTTATATAAAATGTGAACTAAAACGAATTTCTCATAATAATAAATCCCGGAAAAAACCACAATTGCCGTGGTTTCCGCCGGGATAACTCTTTTGGAAACAGAGATTTCTCAAAGCATTTCTGGAATGCTTCCTGACATTTTATTGCTGTGTCATTTTTGCAATTTCTGCAGCGAAATCTTCTTCTTTCTTTTCCAGACCTTCGCCTTTTTCAAAACGAGTAAACCCTTTGATTTGAATGGCTCCGCCCAGTTCGTTGCCTTTAGCAGCCAACAGTTTGGTAATGGTCAAATCAGAGTCTTTTACAAACACCTGGTCAACCAGGCAGTTTTCCGTGTAAAATTTGTTGATACGACCATTCACCATTTTTTCAATGATGTTTTCCGGCTTGCCCTCGTTGCGGGCCTGTGCAGATAAAATTTCTTTCTCTTTCTCCAGAACGTCTGCCGGAACGCTGTCACGGTCCAAATAGGACGGCATTGCAGCAGCTACCTGCATTGCAATATCTTTGGCGAGTTCAGCAAATTCCGGTTTACCGGCAACTGCGTCGTCTGCTTCAAACTGAACCAAAACGCCGATGCGTCCGCCACCGTGAATATAAGCGGAAACAGGACCTTCATAGCGTACGAATCTTCTGATGTTCAGATTTTCGCCAATGGTCAGAATTTTCTCGCGCAGCGTATCTGCAACCGTCAGATCAGAGTCTGTATAGGTTTCATTCAACAGTGCGTCCATATCAGCAGGGTTCTTTTCTGCAACGATTTTTACAACGTTTGCTACAAACTGTTTAAATTCAGCGTTTTTCGCAACAAAGTCCGTTTCGCTGTTGACTTCCAACAAAGCGCCGACTTTACCGTCTTCCGAAACATAGGATTCTACGAGACCTTCCGCTGCAATACGGCCGGCCTTTTTCGCCGCTGCCGCCAGACCTTTCTCCCGCAGAAATTCAATCGCTTTATCCATATCACCGTTGCTTTCGGTCAATGCTTTTTTACAATCCATCATCCCGCAGCCGGTTCTTTCTCTCAATTCTTTCACATTTGCCGCTGTAAAGTTTGCCATGGGACATACCTCCTTAAAAATTTCATTTGCTATCTATCATAAAATGCGGGGCGATTGTGAAACCGCCCCAATGATTCAATTTTATTTTACGCTTCCGCAGCAGTATCTTCGCCTTCTGCAGCAGCTTCTTCCTCAGCGTCTTCGCCCTGACGGCCTTCCATAATGGCGTCAGCAATCGTAGAAGCAACCAGTTTGACAGCGCGGATTGCGTCGTCGTTTCCGGGAATGACATAATCTACTTCGTCAGGATCGCAGTTTGTGTCAACAATAGCAACAACCGGGATACCCAGTTTTTTCGCCTCTGCAATCGCAATTTTTTCTTTTCGCGGGTCAACAACAAACATAGCGCCCGGCAAAGTCTTCATATCTTTAATACCGCCCAGGAATTTTTCCAGTTTTTCGCGCTCTGCTTTTAATTTAATGACTTCTTTTTTCGGCAGAAGATCGAATGTACCGTCTTCTTCCATACGTCCCAGCTGTTCCAAACGTGCAATACGTTTTTTAATCGTATTGAAGTTGGTCAGCATGCCGCCCAGCCAACGGTTGTTGACATAGTACATACCAACACGCTGTGCTTCTTCACGAATGGAATCCTGTGCCTGTTTTTTCGTACCAACAAACAGAACCTTCTGTCCATCAGCCGCAATATCGCGCACAAACGCATAAGCCTGTTCGATTTTTTTCGCCGTTTTCTGAAGGTCGATAATGTAGATACCATTACGTTCCGTAAAGATATACTCCTTCATTTTCGGGTTCCATCTGCGTGTCTGGTGTCCAAAGTGAACACCTGCTTCTAAAAGCTGTTTCATTGAAATAACTGCCATGTTTACTACACCTCCGGTTGTTCCTCCATTTTACGCATCTTAGCCAAAGACCTACTGGCAAAATAGGCACCCTTTGAAAAATTGTAAAATGTGTGTTTTTATTTTGGTCTGCATTCATTGAAAGCAGAACCTAACAATGTATTATACCACACTAAAAGCAAAAATGCAAGAGGAAATTTCATAAAAATGTATTTTTTTAGAAAAAAGAAAGATTTTCCTGCATGAATGCTTTACATAACAAAATGGGTATGCTATAATAAAGGATAACCTAAAATGATATATTTATAAGGATGGAATTAGATCAATGACACAGCAAGAAACATGGCAGGCTACCGGTGAAAAAACCATATTAGCCGGTGTGATTACTGGACGAATTGGCAATGAATATACGTCGCAGGCCACCATTGCGGAACTGGAAGAACTGGCAAAAAGCGCCGGCGCCGAGGTCGTGGGAGTGCTCACGCAAAACCGTCCTTCGCCGGAAAAAGGAACGTATCTTGGGGAAGGAAAACTGGAGGAATTGGCGCAGATGTGCCAGGCGTTGGAAGCGGAATTGGTTATTTTTGACGACGAGTTGACCGGTTCCCAGCAGCGCAATATTGAACAGGTGTTGGGTGTACGCGTGATTGACCGCTCCACA
>CBCTHD010000293.1:0-3686 GCA_965146615.1 uncultured Clostridia bacterium | reverse complement strand
AAAGACAGTCGGTTGGTCGTACTGCTCAAAATAAGTATCCGTTGTGAATGGTTCAAGTGGCGTTTCGGATATTAAGTATTCAAGCGATACTTCCCGTTTCTGTTTCCGTCCGAAATCACGGTATGCACTCATAGCCGCATTGTGGAGAACAACCTTGCAAAAAGCAGCAAAAGTGTACTCGATATGCTCCTTGTATTCTTCCGAATAAATCATCAAACTCACCCCCTTTCTTCCCAGTAGGGGGCTATTACAGCAAACGCCTATGTGGTCGCAAAACCACATAGGCGTTTGGTAATATGAATTATTTAAGCATATATATTGATGTGTGTATTCATACTGACAGCCGGAATATTCCGTTGAATGGAACAGGCTTTTTTTGATGATTGAGAAGTGTCAATGATATAGAAAAAAGACATGGTAATAACTTCATAAGATACCACCATGTCTTTTCCACCCATCCTATTCTATTTTTTATCCCGAACAAGGTTTCTCCAGTTTGAATGTCCCATGAAATGATACATTTCATTCATATAATCAACATCAGGCTTAGACCAGCGAATACCTATCAGCATTTCAGCGTCCGGACCGGCAGGATAACGGAGCTTATCACTTTTATCACAAGCTGCTGTATATATTTGCTCTGCAACTTTATTTACATCTGCAACATCAGATGGAGGGGCGTCCTGTACGGTCATAAAGAGGCTTTGATATGGTTTGTAACTCGGCGGTACAGGAATTTCATTGTCAGCGTGCTGCGCGGCTGGACTTGTCATAAAATTTGTGGTAGTCATAAATCCCGGCTCGACAAGCCTGACTAAAATATTCTGTGATTCTAATTCATAAAACAAAGATTCCGTCAATCCCTCAACCGCAAATTTTGTAGAAGCGTAAGCGGCTCGCAATGGTGCGGCCACAATTCCTATCGAAGAACTAACATTTACAATCGTACCGCCGCCCTGTTCACGAAAATACGGAATGATTGCTTGAAGCACATTGATAACGCCAAATACATTGGTTTCAAAAATGGCGCGAATATCCTCTATGGGTGTAGCCTCAAAAATTGCTCCGAAGCCATATCCGGCATTGTTAATAACAGCATTGATTGTTCCAAAGTGCTTGATACCTTCATCAATAGCGCTGCGAATGGTTTGAGGTTTTGTAACATCAAGCGCAGCAACTTTTATCTGCTTGGGAAATTCTTTTTCAAGGCTATCATTTGGTTTACGCATCGTGGCGATTACATTCCACCCCTCTTTCGCAAACTTTTTAGCGGTAACATTGCCTAAACCTGTGGAACATCCTGTAATCAAAACAGTTCTCTGCATATCCATTTCCTCCCGTTGAATTTTAGTTCCTTTTGGACTATAATCAGTATAAGGCTAAAGTAAACTTTACAGTCAAGGCATATTTTGATTTTAATGATGTAAAAGAAATGAGGTCGCTATATGAACTACACAATTAAAGAAGTTTCCGAGATGATGAATTGATCCATCCCCACATTGCGCTATTATGACAAAATGGGATTGTTGCCCGGATTGGAGCGCAAAGAATCGGGGTACCGTATATTTTCTGAGGGCGATATTGAAATGTTGAAAATTATAGATGCTTTTAAAAAGGCAGGTTTGAAGATAAAGGATATGCAAAATTATCTTGCTCTTGCATATAAAGGAGAAAGCACATTAGCGGAGCGTTACAAAATTTTTTTGAAACAGGAGAAAGTTCTTAAAGAAAAGATTTCAGAC
Source organism: uncultured Clostridia bacterium (assembly GCA_965146615.1). Classification (GTDB taxonomy): domain Bacteria; phylum Bacillota; class Clostridia; order RUG12999; family RUG12999; genus JAAWTG01. The sequence goes on along the minus strand of CBCTHD010000293.1, from coordinate 1,944 downwards.
TTGGAACAGGCTTTAGAAGTAACACGCAAGAAAATCGCTTACTATGAGGTTGCCATTCAAGCCGGAACAGAAGCAGCCTTGCCCCCTGCATTTTGCCTGCAAGCAACCAAAGAACAGTAAAAGATATATTTATAAATTGCAGCCGCCTGTGCTGCAATTTTTTTTGTGAATTTCTATTTTTATTTGGCATTTTGCAGCTTTGTCCGTAGTAGGAAGTGAAACGGGAAATCTCAAACATTTTTGAAAAACCTCTCTCAAATCTTCGTCAAAATCGCTCTGCGCGGTGTTGTAGGTAATGAGAGGAAAATCAGAGGGTTTGGGAAACTTCCCAACAAGCAAAAATCGCCCACTGTCGGCAAACAGAAAACAGGCGATTTTACGGAAAGGGTACCCCTTTCCAATGCTTGCTATTCAGTTTTCACTTAGACAAACTACGAAAGGACGGGAAAGGAATGGAAAAGAAACAAAGTATTGAAAACAGCGGATTTATGCCACAAAAGGGCAATCCCACACAAGAAACAGTCACTTATAAAATCGGTGGTACATTCTATGAGGTGTCCACCTCTTGCGGTGGTTCGGAGCTGCTCTATGACAAGATGAAGCGGCTCATAAAATCGGAAACCGTCAAAACGCCTGCTGACAAAGAAAGAGAAGTCCGATATAATAAAGATAGCAACCTGTTTGTCGGGCGTTCATTACAGGAGGAATGAACACATGACAGCAAATACATATATGCCCGAACAGATAACAGCATTATACGCCCGTTTAAGTCAAGAGGACGCATTGGACGGGGACAGCAACAGTATCGTCAATCAGAAAGCGTTATTATCCAAATACGCCGCAGACAACGGCTTTTCTAATCCGGTATTTTTTATTGATGATGGTGTTTCCGGCGTAACCTTTGACCGCCCGAATTTTAACCGCATGATAACGGAGATTGAAGCCGGAAACGTGGGAACCGTCATAGTCAAAGATATGTCCCGCTTGGGGCGTGACTATCTGAAAGTTGGCTATTATACAGAAATCTTTTTCGTAGAGCGTGATGTACGCTATATCGCTATCAATGACGGCGTAGACAGTGCAAAAGGCGATAACGATTTTACCCCGTTCCGCAACTTATTCAATGATTTTTACGCAAAGGACACAAGCAAAAAGGTACGGGCAATCAAGAAAGCGCAAGGCATGGCAGGCGAACATCTGACAAAGCCACCTTATGGCTACAAAGTTGACCCAGCCGACAGGAAAAAATGGATTGTGGACGAAGAAGCCGCCACTGTGGTAAAGCGAATTTTTGATTTATGTGTTGCCGGTAAAGGACCTATGCAGATAGCAAAAATTCTGACGGCTGACAAAATACTTACTACCAAAGCCCACTATGCAAAGCAAAAAGGCAAGGTGCTTCCGGAAAATCCGTATAGTTGGAATGAAAGCACGATTGTTGGGGTTTTAGAGCGTATGGATTACTGCGGACATACTGTAAACTTCAAAAGCTATTCAAAATCCCACAAGCTGAAAAAGCGTATTCCTACCACAAAGGAACAACAGGCGATTTTCCGCGATACCCACGAAGCGATTGTGGAAGAAGCTGTCTTTGAACGGGTACAGGAATTGAGGGCAAATAAACGCCGCCCCACAAAAGCAGAGCGACAGGGAATGTTCTCCGGCTTGGTGTTCTGTGCCGACTGCGGAAGTAAACTACATTTTGCCACTTGCAAGAGTTTTAATGGCTCACAAGACCATTACCGCTGTGCAAGATACAAAAGCAATACGGGAGATTGTACCGCACACTTCATCAGAGAGGAAACATTACAGCAGATTATCCGACAGAGGATATTTGCCGTAACTGCACTGTTCTTTGACGATATAACCGCTTTTATGGATTTGATACGCCAACAGCGGTTTGATGAAACAGAAAAAGAGATGAAGCGCAAGCGGCGTGAGGTC
>CBCTHD010000292.1:0-3688 GCA_965146615.1 uncultured Clostridia bacterium | reverse complement strand
CACAAAAGCGCGGCTGGCGATGTACGGTTTGCGGCTATATCTACGAAGGTGAACAACTGCCCCCGGAATTTCTCTGCCCACTTTGCGGCCAGTCGTCCAGCGTATTTGAAAAACTGACTTCATGATGTTGGCACGGTCTCGGCGACCAACACCGCCAGAAGGAAAAACAACGCGTAATTTGGCGTGAATTTCCTCTTGCATTCCGCCTTTTTTCATGCTATAATAGATATACTCCGGGTATGTATTATGGAATATCCGGTTCCATATGGGGGCGTCCCGGTTTCGACGGGGATGATGAAGTATGATAAGCGGGTAGTTGTGCGGAGCAACTTTAAAATCCGCAACCTTAAAATTAAACGCTAACAATAATAAATTAGCTTACGCTGCCTAATTAACCGGCAGCCATCTTCCTTGCGGAATACCACAGCCGCTTGGCGGGTGTCATTTTTTAGTGGTGAACGTGAGACGGCGGCGTTTCTCCCGCTGTCCATGAACCAAGAGAAACTACCTTCGACAGACGCTTTGTTTCTGTGCCTTGCCGGAGGGAATTAGAACAGAAACTGCACCCGGAGAAAGTCATATGAATTTGTTTTCGGACAGGAGTTCGACTCTCCTCGCCTCCACCATAATACCGCAATCCCGCTTAAATAGCGGGTTTTATTTTTGCTTACACGTTTTTTACACGTTTGTTCATTAAATTTAATACACACTTAATTAAAAAATCTACACAATTTATTGACATTCCTGCCCAAACGCATTATAATAATTCACATGAGTATCCACCCCCAACTATTTTTTGGCATATATTATACAACGGCGGGACACTTTTGACGCGCCCCGCTTTTGTTTTATTCTACACATCTCAAAGAAAGACTTGACATTTTTCTCAACTGTGATATAATAAAAGCAGATGATAGGTGTACCGTTACAAAGACGGTTAGCCGCAAAGTATTAGACAAAGTAGTCGTCTACTCTTTGACCAAGGGGACGGCTACTTTTTTATGTATTTTAGAATTTCTTTGAGTAACAATAGTACAATGATAATCATTGTGTACTCTAGAATATTCTCCATACAAACACCCCCTTTCTACAGGGAGTGCTAACCGTCCTCATAAACACCTATTCATCTGCCTGTGGATTGTTCCACATCTGTATTATACAGGATTCCCCATTTTCTGTCAAGCATGACCTTATGAATGTTAAGATATAAACAGCTGGGCGGTGTATCCAGCACCTCAGGTACTTCAATGAAGTGTGTCAGGTACTTTTTCCAACCTTTGTCTTATTTCGCCCCTTGTATTCCCCGCCCCTCAACCATTTCCATACTATAGGAACTCTTTGTCACTTCTACTGTCATTCGATCTGTGTGTCCAGCTACATGGATAAGTCACTGTACACCGTTGTCACCAGTTCTTTTGCATTCCGTATCATAATACTTGCAATCGGCTTTAATCGCCAGATTCTCAACGACCTTCCGTCCGGTGCTTTTTGTTGCTTTCCTAAAATTGCGCAAAATAGCGAGGTGTGAAAGCTGTGATGGTTTTATGCACACTTCCTTCATGAATGCATATACTGAAACCGGGTCGAAACCTTCCGCCCGGTGGACGGGCTTATGGAAATTTTACCCGGAGGAGGGAAACCATATGGCAGTCAAGGGAATTGACGTGTCCCACTATAATGGGGACATTGATTGGAACCAAGTGGCAAACAGCGGCGTTACCTTTGCCATGATTCATGCCGGATACGGCGAGAGTCTGGAGAATATAGACCCTACCTTTCGTCAAAATGTGGAGGGTGCACTTGCTGCAGGCGTAAATGTGGGGCTGTATTGGTTCAGTTATGCTTATACCGTGGACATGGCGAAAGTTGAAGCGCAGCTCCTAATGGAAGCCGCCGCGCCCTACAAAGGGCGTATTACCTACCCGCTTAGCTTTGACTGGGAATATGCCAGCGACACCTATGCGCAACAGCAAGGCGTGAACCCATCCAACGAACTGATTACCGACATGGCAATTGCGTTCATGACAGAACTGGAGCAAGGCGGCTGGTACGCCATGAATTATTCCAATCTGGACTATTATTATAACAAATTTCAAATGGAGCGTCTGGCGAATTTTGATCTCTGGCTGGCGGACTATAACGGTCCTACCGGCATTTCCTGCGGAATTCAACAGACGGGAGATGCGGCGCAGGTCGCCGGAATCGCAAGCACCAGCACGGATTCCGACATTGCCTACAAAGATTATCCCACGATTATCAAAAACGCCGGTCTTAACGGATACCCAAAACCTGAAAGCGGTGGAGATGGAGAGGAGGATTCCGGCATGATCTATAACACCATTGATGAAGTGCCCGAGTGGGCTCGTCCCACAATTCAAAAACTAATGGATAAAGGCTGGCTCAAAGGCAACGGCGATGGACAGCTCGATTTGAACGACACCATGCTGCGTTTGCTGGTTATTAACGACCGCGCGGGGCTATACAACTAGTTTTATGAAAAGCGCTGTTCTTTCGCTATCTGCCAAAGTGAAACCAGCCTCCTGCAAAAACAAAGCAAACACCTAAACAAAAGGGGCTTTCCCGTACGGAAAAGCCCCTTTTTGATGAGAGATTAGGAGTCTTTGAGGAGGAAGACGGGTATAACCGTCAACCTATTTATTTGGGGTTCTGCGGGGACCCACAATGGGGGCAGCCACCAGAACAGCCGCTGCACCCCGAACAACTGCCCGCTTTTCGTGCCCGCAGCACGTGTCGTCCTACAAAAAAGACAACGACAGCAAGCAGCAACGCAATCACAATTGTCGCCAAATTGGCGGACAGCCATGCTAACATCGTAAACCCTTCTTTCTGTTACGCCTGGACACTGCGCACCTGCGCCTGACGTCCCAATGAATCTTTATACCGGTTGGGACGGAAGAGTAGGTAGAGCAACGCCGCAACCAAAACAATTGCTACAACTGTGCCGATACCAAATCCTCCACCTGTGAACAGGTTTCCAAGCTGGTATACACAAAGTGCAATCACATATGCAAATACACACTGATAACCGATTGCAAACCAAGTCCATTTTGCATTATTCATTTCACGTTTAATGGCACCCATTGCGGCAAAGCACGGAGCGCAAAGCAGGTTGAAGATCAGGAAGGAGTATGCTGCTAATGCTGTATAACTGGATGCCAGCGTGCCCCAAACTTCGACGCCATCTTCTGCAACTTCCGCGAAGCCAAATAAAATACCAAAGGTACCAACAACGTTTTCTTTTGCAATAAGCCCGGTAACAGCCGCCACTGCCGCTTTCCAATCTCCCCAGCCAAGCGGTGTGAAAATCGGCGCAATCACGTTACCTATCGTCGCAAGAATAGAACTGTTCAAATCTTCTACCATACCGAAGGATCCATCTTCAAAGCCGAAGCCCTGCAGGAACCACAGTACAATGGTGGACAGCAGGATGATGGTACCTGCTTTCTTGATGAAGGACCAGCCTCTTTCCCACATGCTGCGAAGCACGTTTCCGACGGTCGGCATATGATATGCAGGAAGTTCCATTACAAACGGTGCAGGATCGCCTGCAAACATCTTTGTTTTCTTTAGAATGATACCCGAAATAATGATTGCTGCAATTCCTACAAAATATGCACTTGGTGCTACCCACCATGCCCCACCAAATAAAGCACCTGCGATTAATGCG
>CBCTHD010000291.1:0-3714 GCA_965146615.1 uncultured Clostridia bacterium | reverse complement strand
CTCCAATCGTATAGGATACACTGGATGTTTGTTGGATTTCCGCCACTGTCACTCCTTTTCCGATTGCGTGAACAATTCCGCTCGGAATGAATAAAACATCTCCCGCTTCCACATCCACTTTATTGATGATGCTATCAAGTCTATTTTCCTTGACTGCCTGTTCCAACTCCGTCTCTGTAATATCACGCAAAAATCCATAGGCAATCTGCGCGGCCGATTTTGCATTCAGCACATAGCACATCTTGGTTTTCCCGTTGTCGCTCGGTGTATTTTCCGTCGCATACACATCATCTGGATGTACATGAAGCGGTGCCCAATCTCCCGCATCTATGAGTTTAAAGGTCAATGGAAAATTCCCGCCTTCATGCAGTGTACCACATAATTTTTCGCCCCATAAACCCTCCAATTTATCCAAAGAAATGCCCGCGCATTCCCCATCCATAATCAAAGATGTACCTTGCGGATGAACAGAGACTTCCCAACTCTCCGCCACTCTGGCATATGGTGTATTTTTTTTATATTGATTACGAATCGCTTTCCCGCCCCATGCATATTCCTTAAATATAGGCTGCATTTTCAGCGGATATAAGTCTTCCATCATGTTCCTCCATTCACAAAATGTGATTTTCAGATGAATTATCATTCTATTTTAGTATTATACTATACTTATCCTTTTTTTTCAAGTACTTTTTCAGGATTCTATCGAAGCGCTGCAATTAAAGCCATTCGCCCGGTATCCGCGCCCAAACCGCGATGGGAAAAATAGCGATTCGTATGGCAAACAGTACATTCTTTTGCAACATTGACATGTTCCGGCAAAACGCCCGCCTCCAGCAAAACCTGCCGATTGCTTTCCCATAAATTCACGTTATATTTATCCGACTGTGCCGCCGATTTGCGCACTTGTTCTTGGAATCCGTTATGGCAAAATTCCTCTGCCACTTCCGCGCCCACCTCAAAATGACACGGTCCGATAGAGGGACCGACTGCCGCCAAGATTTCCGCCGGCTCTGCGCCATAGGTTTCCTGCATTACTTGTACCGCATTTCCGGCTATACCGCCCACTGTTCCGCGCCAGCCGGCATGAACCGCCGCCAAACAATGCGTCTTTTCATGATAGAGCAAAATCGGAACGCAATCTGCATAAAAAACCGCCAGCGGCAACCCCGATACGTTAGTTACCAACCCGTCTACTTCCATACGTTCCTCCGGCTTACTGATGCCTTTCCCCGCATCATGCAGCCCAACCACCTGTACCTTGTTGCTGTGCACTTGTTTTGCCATGATGCAAGTCTGCGGATTGACACCCAATACGCCACAAATACGCCGGTAATTTTCCGCAACATGTTCCGGCTTATCTCCGCGCCCCAGCCCCAAATTTAAAGAAGACAAACTTCCCTCACTGACGCCGCCTTCGCGCGTTGTAAACGCATGAACTATATTCTTTTCTTCCAAAAGCGGCGCGCACAAATAGCCCACACCGTTTTCCTGATGATATGTAAACGCTTGTTCCATCGTTTTCTCCTTTATAACTGCCACTCAATCGGCTCCATGTCATTGCGCTCCAAAATCAAATTGATTTTGGAAAAATGCCGACATCCAAAAAAACCACGAAATGCTGATAAAGGACTGGGATGCTGCGCGGTAAGCACATAGTTACGTGGATTGGTAATCAAATTCAATTTCGCTTTTGCGTTCGCGCCCCACAGCACAAAAATAACCGGTTTCTCCCGACCATTCAGCAATTCAATCACTTTGTCCGTAAATTGTTCCCATCCTTTTCCTCTATGTGAATTGGGTTCTCCTTCCCGTACTGTCAAAACGGTGTTGAGCAGCAATACGCCTTGCTTCGCCCACTTTTCCAGACAACCGCTGCGCGGCAGTTGAAATCCCACATCATCTTGCAGCTCTTTAAAAATATTTTGCAAGGATTTGGGCAACGGCACCCCATCGCGTACGGAAAAGGATAATCCATGGGCTTGTCCCCGTCCAGGATAAGGATCCTGTCCCAAAATGACAACCTTTACATTATTATACGCCGTATACCGCAATGCGTTAAATATATCCTCCTTGGGCGGAAATATTACATGATCCCGGTATTCCTGCGTCAAAAACGCTTGTAGATTTTTCATGTAATCCTTTTCAAATTCTTCCGCCAAAAGTTCGTCCCAGTCATTTCCAAATCGGTTTTGCATGTTGTTCCTCCCAAATTAATAGTATAGCACAACCGCCACAATTCCCGGTCCTGTGTGTACGCCAATTACAGGTCCCACCTCCACCAACTGCGGCTGCGGAATGCCAAACGTTTCTTTCATCGCTTCTATATATTCTGCCGCCACATCAGGGCAGCTACCATGCAATACGACAACTTCTTTCGCCTGCGTAATGTTCTTTTTTTCCAGCAGCTTCATCAATTTTGCGGGTACCCGTTTTTTTCCACGTATTTTTTCTTCCACAGAAATCAATCCATTTCGTATGGTCAAAACCGGCTTAATGTCCAGAATTTCACCAATCGCCGCCACGCCTGGATTAATGCGTCCGCCTTTTTTCAGGTATTGCAGTGTATCCACCACAAAAACAATATCATAATGTGCCAGACGGTATTGCACCTGCGCCATAATTTCTTCTTTACTTTTGCCCTCCATTGCCCACTCAGCAGCTTCCTGTGCAATTCTGCCATAGGCATAAGCAAACGACTGGGAATCAATGAGTTCAATATCCGCCTGGTGGTCCTCCAAAAACATTTTTTTCGCCAAGTGTGCATTTTGATAGGTGCCACTCGCCAACGAGGAAAGTGAAAAATATAAAATGGTGTCATATCCTTCCTGAACAGATTGTTCAAACACTTGCAAAATCCGTTCTACCGATATTTGCGCTGTAGTTGGTATTTCATCCGTTTCCGACAGTTTTTGAAAGAACTGTGCACTATTAATTTCATAATAATCCTGATAAGACTCTTCACCGAACTCCACCAAAAACGGCAAAATAGTTATTTGATATTGTTCTGCCAATGCTTTCGGAATATCTCCGCCGCTGTCACAAATCACTTTGATTTTGCTCATAATGTTTCTCCCTTCGTTTATGCCCGTGGATGCGCCCGCCGGTAAATTTCTCCCAGACGCTTGCTGGCAATGTCCACATATTCCATAGTGGTAGCTTTTTCTTTATGTCCCATCATTTCCTGTACACTGCCGACGTCAGCGCCGCCTGCAAGCAAATGTACCGCAAATGAATGGCGAAACGTATGGGGTGTAATATCCTTTTGAATCCCTGCTTTTTCTTTATATTGCTTCACAATTTTCCAAAATCCTTGCCGGGAAAGCGGACCGCCGTTTTGATTAACAAAAACCGTTTCCGGCACCTCGCCAAACCGCGCCTCCGCCAAATCAAGATAACGCCGCAGTGCAGCTGCCGCAATGTCTCCAAGCGGCACCACGCGCGTTCGTCCTCTGGATTCTACCAAAATGTAGCACTCATTCAGATGAATTTGTTCCCTGCGCAGCCCCAACAGCTCGCTAACGCGAATGCCTGTGGCATACAGCACCTCCAGCATCGCATTATCCCGCCGGGATTTAAAGCTGTGGCCTTCTGTTGCCGAAATCAACCGTTCTACTTCCCGCGGCGTCAGAATTTCTACTTTTGTTTTTTCCCGTTTTGGCAGTTCTAATGCATCGACCGGATTTTTTTCTACCTTTCCACGGTTACAGAGATACG
>CBCTHD010000290.1:0-3720 GCA_965146615.1 uncultured Clostridia bacterium | reverse complement strand
CGTGAGCTCCCCCTGGAAAGGGACGCAAGTTCGCAAAAACCCCGCATGATATGCGGGGTTTCCGTCCCGCAAGGTGCAAAAAGTCAGGCGCATGTCCCGCCTTTTTGCACATCTGATGGAAGGGGATCCCCCCCTTCCAATCCCCAGATATTTGTATTCCTTTTCGCTTTGCCCACAGTTTGAATATATCCATTGCCGCATAGCAAAGGATATATTGTTTTCAGCAAACTTTATTAAAATTTACAGCAAGGAGGATTCTCATGAAAAAAATCAGTCTTTTTCTAGCGCTTTGCACATTGCTTACTTGTGTGCCATTAATGGGGTCTGCTGACGATAGCGTGACCACGCCCGAGGCGCAAATTATTTTAAAAACAGAACATGCCTATGGACTGTTAAACAGCGCTAAATTCCAAATTGACCCCGATAATGCAAACGCCACGCCCTTTTATGAAGGCGATACCATGATGGTTCCGCTGCGCTTTATTGCGGAATGTTTGGGCTACGAGGTGACTTATAACGGTCAAACACAAAGCGTTGAAATTTTGTCCGATCCGGCGGTCCGTCTGGTGATTGGCGAACGGGAAATTACTGTGAATGGCACTGCCCAGCCGATTGACCAGCCCGCATTGGAGCGCGATGGACGCACCTATGTACCGCTGCGTGCGGTTTCCCAGTCCCTGGGTAAAACGGTCGTTTGGTTTCCCAACGACGTTGCTGTTATTGGCACCGGTTCGGAAGATGCGCTTCGCACGCTAGTAAACGGAGATATGGATACAATACTTTTACGCTTAGGCGTTACAAGTGACTCTACAAACAGTCTAGGTGCAGACTTTCAGACAATTAAAAATAAATTAAAAGAAACGGTTTATTCCACCACTGCTGATCCGGCAGAGATTTTGGAAAAATGGCAGTCAGACGGTAGTTTTTCCGGTATTGATTATTCTTCTGACGACCGTAGTATGTGGCCCAGTGTGGACCATCTCAACTATTGTAAAACCATGACTTTAGCGGCTTATTCGGAAGGCAACCCCTACTATCAGGATGCGGATTTGAAAGCCAAAATTGCAAAATCCCTCGAATTCTGGGTCTATGGCGATATTACTCCCAGTGCAAACTGGTGGTATGAAGAAATCGGCAATCCCACCAGGCTCGTCGATATTCTGCTGCTGGAGCCGGAAGGGGTATCGGACGATGTGATACAAGAGCTGAATAGGCAAGCAAATGCAGGTAGTATTTTTAACGAAGAACAGCCCTGGTATGCGACGGAACGTCCCGTTGAGAGTACCGGCGGAAATTTAACCGATAAACTGCTGATTACATTTAAAACGGCCATCGCGACCAATGATGAAGCGTTGCTGTATGACATCATGGGATTGCTGCAAAACGAGATGCGGGTATTTCCCAAAAAGAAATCTAACGACTATGCCGCGGACATAGAAGGCATCAAGCCGGACGGCAGCTTTTACCAGCACGGCAACTCCTTGCAATGGGGCGGTTATGGTGATGTATTCTGTGGAGACGTCAACAAAATTTTGGGCTATGTTTTGGACACCAAATATATGGTGAGTGAAACAGCGTTGAATGAATATGCGAACTTTATTCTGGATGGTATGCAATGGGGCTTTCGATACGCCTATATGGATTTCACCGTTATCGGGCGCGGTTTTTCCCGTCCGGACAACAGCAAAGGGATTCAGAGTTCTGTGATAGGCGCTGTGGATCTATTGCTCCATTTCCCACAGCTGGACCGCTATGATGAACTGTTTTCATTGCAGCAAAACCGCCTGGGCGAAACCGATACCATGACGGGAAATCGGAATTTCTGGTACTCTGATTACATGGCACACAAACGTCCCTCATATCATATTGGTATCAAGACCAGTTCCCTGCGTACCAAACCGGGAGAAGTGGTCAACAATGAAAATTTGCTTGGTTATTACATGTCAGATGGCGTAACCACTTTGATGTTGGACGGCAATGAATATGAAAATATTTATCCGCTTTGGAACTGGAACCGTATACCCGGTACTACCACTCCACAGGGCGGGCTGAGAAATCTGAATGATGCGGCAGACTGGTATGGTGAAACGATTGGTCATTGGCGCGGTACAACTGATTTTGTCGGAGGCGTCAGCGACGGTGTTTATGGTGCTTCCACCATGGACTACAACCGCGACAAACTCTCTCTGCACAAGTCCTGGTTCCTGTTTGACAATGAAATGGTTGCTCTTGGCAGCGCCATTAATTCGTACAGCGATATGGAAATCTATACCAACCTTAACCAAACTTTACTGCGCGGTGATATTCTAATAGGCAAGAATGGGTCTGTTACCACAGCTTCCAGCGGACAACAGACTATTACCGATGTCGATTATGTACTGCATAACCGCATTGGTTACTATTTCCCAGCGAAGCAGACGATAGAACTCGACAGCGGTACACGAGAAGGGCTTTGGGAAACAATTAATGCAGCGCGCGTCGATATACCGGAAACACAAGATGTCTTTGAACTCGGCATTTCTCACGGCGTGGAGCCTCGTGACGCTTCTTATGCCTATGTCACTGTAATGGATACAGATGAAGCGGCGATGAAGCAATACGCACAAAACTCCCCCATCGTGGTCCTGCAAAATGATGACCGTATTCAAGCAGTTTATCATAAGGATTTAAAAATGCTTCAAGCGATTGTCTATAAAATCGGAACGATAGAAACGCCGGATGGATTGAAAGTAACTACCAACAAGCCGTGCGCTATCATGGTACAAGAGCTAAACGGCGAATTTAAAATCACCATTGCCGATCCGACCCAACGTCCGCGTGACCTATGGGTTTATGTCAACCGTGAGCTGCCGACAAATGACCGTGTCACCTATCAGGACGGACAATCTACATTGGTTTTCAGCTTAAATGAAGGCGCATATGCCGGAAGCAGTACAACTTATAGCTCTAAGACAGGTTTTTCCGATTATTTAAAATAACAAGGAGCCTTTAATATGAGCAGACAAATGTCTCGTTTTTTTGCAGCATTGTTTCTCTGCCCGCTGCTATTATGTGGTTGCGGGCAGGAACCGCTGCCCGAAAAGGACTATCTTAAAACAGCAAGCTATCCACTGGAAACAGACCAGACATTAAAATATTGGATCACCGATGAAACCGATATTCCCGGCTATCATGACCGGAGCAGCTTTCCCATTATGCAAGCCTGGTCGAAAGAGACCGGTGTAGATATTGACTGGGTCATTGTTCCTACCAACTTAGCGGAGCAGCAGTTCAATATACTCATGGCTTCCGGCGACTTGCCTGACATTGTGGAATGGTCCTGGGGCGACATCAAGTATGGTGCGGAAAAGGCGATTCGTGACGGGAACATCACGCCGCTCAATGATTATACGGAATACATGCCCAATCTTATGCATTTATTTGAAGAGAATCCGATTTATGATAAAATGTCCAAAACAGATTCCGGATGTTATTATTATTTTCCCAATCTTCGTGAGCTTGGTCCCGATGGCTATAAACTTTTGGTGACCAGCGGTTATATGATGCGCCAGGATTATCTGGACCGTTTGGGTCTCCCTATTCCTCAAACCATATCGCAGTGGTATACCACACTGAAAGCATTTCAAACGATAGAGGGTGTCAAATATCCGCTCGCCATCAACATTGAAGAACTACGCTATGGTCTTGTGGGCGCATTTGGCATTGATCTGGATTTCTATC
>CBCTHD010000289.1:0-3721 GCA_965146615.1 uncultured Clostridia bacterium | reverse complement strand
AGAATATGTCGTCGGACGATGCATTGCCGCCGACAGACGAAACGTTGAATGAAGACTCTGCGCCTACAGAAGAAGCGGAAAACGAAGAGGAACTGGAAGAAAGCGATAGCAATACCAATGAATCAGAGGAAGGTCAACAAGAAGAAGGAGATGTAACGGAAGTACAGTCCGGGGAATCTACTGATTGTGTAGAAACCGAATGAAAATCATAAATAGGCTGCCAGATGGCAGCCTATTTTCATGACAAAATGGAGGGTAAAATATGGAAAGAAAATACGTGATTCAAAAAATAGAGGAAATGCATATAACAATGCAAACTGGCTGCTGGGATACTGCTGAAGCGCTAAGTATCGACCAATATCCATGGGATGAAAATGGATATAAACCGGTAACAACTGCAAAGCTAGTCTATAATGAGAACGGTATTGCAGTGCTGTTTCAAAGCAATGAAACAGAGGTGCTAGCGCGTTATACAGGGATCAATGAACCGGTATGTACAGATAGTTGCGTAGAATTATTTCTCAATCCGAACCCAACGGATAGCGAGGATTATTTAAATATTGAAGTGAGCGCTGGGGGAGGAATACTAATTGGAAAAGGACCGGTTCGGGGTAACAGAAAAAATTTGGATACAATTCAACCAAAGCAGTTTCAAATCGAAAAAGAGATACGGGAAGACGGCTGGACGCTCAAGCTATTTGTGCCATTCGCATTTTTAAAAGAGCAGTATAAAGTCATCGAAAGTGAAATGCGCGGAAATCTACAAAAATGTGGAGATGACACCGTACATCCGCATTTTGGTTGCTGGAACCCTATCGTTGCGCCAAAACCGGATTTCCACCGCCCGGAATGTTTTGGTAAACTCATTTTAGAACCATAGAGCAATTCTATTTCACAAGAGTGATTGACAAAAGCAGCAGTAAGTGAGAGTTGGAGGGTCATCATGAAAAAATGGTATGATGAGGAATACGAATTTGAAATTGAAGTAATAGGTTTTCTTCGCGGTGACCATACAGAGCGGTATTGCCGAAATGGGGAAGAAGTTGGAGATAAGTATACCTGTACCTATGGCTGTCCGGTTAATAGAGAAGGAATGGGTATTTGCGCCAAAGTAATGATGGTTATGTTCCCAATCATGGAGGCTGTCAGAAGTGGCGGAGATTTAGAGAATATCGGCGGCAGTGACAAATATACCAAGGATATTGTATGTCCGGATGGATGTGTTATGTTCAGGTTGATGGCAAAGAAACTTGGCAATGAAAACTTTTTTAAGGGAAAGTATTTCGATTCATTCAATTTTTAGAATGTTTGATTTGAAGGTATGATAAATTATACGATTTTAGTTTGTTGCGTAGAGAAACCTGGGAATGAATGGAGAATGAAAATGGCAGTTTCGAATATAAAAGCTACTTTTGGGAGTGATATTCAGAAAGTATGGAAAATCGTTACGACTGTTGAAAACAGTACATGGCGCAGCGACTTGAGTAAAATTGAAATTCTGAATGAAAAACAATTTATTGAATATACAAAGGAAGGTTACGCAACAACCTTCACAATTACGGCCATGGAACCATACAGGCGTTGGGCGTTTGATATGGAAAACGATACGATAAAAGGTCACTGGATTGGTGTTTTTACACAAAAGGGTGAACAAACAGAAATAGATTTCACGGAAGTAGTGAATGCGAAAAAATTTTTCATGAAACCATTCGTAAAATTATATCTGAAAAAGCAACAGGCACAATTCATTTCAGATTTACGAAAGGTTTTAACGTGATAAATTGCAATTTGTTAAGGCGTCATTGTATGTAAATGCTTGAGAAAAGATTATAACAAGACATGTCGGTTTAGTACGAATGTCAATTAAAAAGAATATTAAAAATTAGGCCATATGGACTAACAGGATAGCAGGTTTTTCGTAGATAGTAAAGTTCATAAAATCTTCCAATGAATGTCAAGGATAAAACAAGTGAACCGGTAAATACTAAAAATTGAAAAAAGATTCCGCCTGATTGGAGATAGGTGGAGAAACAGCATTGGATGGAGGATGAATATGCTATCGACAGTCGTATTGCTGGTACAACTAATGTTTACCTTAATTATTGGAATTTATTTTTTTGGTATGTTAAAAGAAAAGTCCGTGACAAAGGATGCGGTGAAAACACAAAGTAAACGGGAAATGGAGAAATTAAATAAACTCCGTCAGATACGCTTAACCAAGCCGCTCACTGAAAAAACGAGACCGACGAGTTTCGACGAAATTATGGGACAGGAACAGGGCATTCGGGCGTTGAAAGCGGCGCTTTGCGGTACCAATCCGCAGCATGTCATTATATATGGACCCCCCGGAGTGGGGAAGACAGCAGCTGCAAGGTTGGTGTTGGAGGAAGCGAAAAAAAGCATGTTATCGCCATTCGGAACAGAGGCAAGGTTTATTGAAACAGATGCGACAACCATGCGGTTTGACGAACGAAACATTGCGGATCCCTTGATCGGTTCTGTGCACGATCCCATCTATCAGGGAGCGGGCGCCTATGGGCCGGCTGGGATTCCGCAACCAAAGCCCGGCGCTGTGACAAAGGCAAATGGCGGGATATTATTTATAGACGAAATCGGAGAATTGCATCCGATACAAATGAACAAGCTGCTGAAAGTTCTAGAGGACCGTAAAGTATTTTTAGAAAGTGCCTACTATAACATGAACGACACCAATATTCCACGGCATATTAGGGACATTTTTGACAATGGGCTTCCGGCAGATTTTCGCTTGATTGGCGCGACAACACGATCGCCGGAAGATATTCCGTCCGCTATTCGGTCCCGGTGTGTGGAAGTGTTTTTTAAAGACCTGGATATGGCGCAATTAAAAAAAATCGCTGAAAATGCAGCAGTAAAAGGCGGGTTCTCTTTGGGACGAGGGGTTTGTGACTACATTGCGCGCTACAGTCAAAATGGGCGCGATGCTGTAAACATGGTGCAGATTGCGGGAAGTGTTGCCATGGTGGAGGGACGCACAAGTGTGACGCTGGAGGATGCACAATGGGTTGCGGAAACAGGAAAATATAGTCCGCGTATGCAACACGATATTTCCGGAGAATGGGAAGTTGGCTGTGTGAATGGGCTTGCGGTAACAGGAATGTCTGGTGGTGTTTTAATGGAAATTGAAGCGGATATCAGCGAAGGAGAAGGGATAGAACTGTGTGGTATTACCGAGCAGGAAACCATCGAATCAGGAAACCGGAAGCTGTGCCGCATGTCTACTGCGAAGGCCTCTGTTCAAAATGCAATTTTGCTATTATACAAATTTTTTCATGTTGACATTCGCCATAAACATGTTCATATCAATATTCCCGGCGGTATGCCGGTGGATGGACCATCTGCGGGAACCGCAATTTTGTGCGCTCTATACTCGGCGGCAACAGGGAAACCGGTTGATTCTCATATTGCTATGACAGGTGAAGTATCTATGACGGGAAAAGTGAAACCAGTCGGTGGTGTCTATGCTAAAATTGAAGCGGCGCAAAATGCGGGAGCGGAAAAGGTTTTTATTCCGGCGGATAATTGGCAGGAAGTATTTGACCATTTTTCGATTCAGGTCGTGGCAGTGGACCGCATCACCACTTTGATGAAAGAAATCTTCCAGCCGCAAACGGCAATGCTTGGTGCAGAAACCATGATGTCTGCCAGCCCAGGTGAGACGATGCCTTCTTAAAAAAACGAA
>CBCTHD010000288.1:0-3725 GCA_965146615.1 uncultured Clostridia bacterium | reverse complement strand
ATCGCACGAATTGCCCGCGCCAATACCAATCACCGGAATGGACAGCGCCGCGGACAGCTCGCCCGCCAGCGCCTTGGGCACGCATTCCGCCACCAGCGCATACGCGCCCGCGTCCTCCAACGCCTTAGCGTCTTCCAATAACCGCGCCGCGCTTTCCTCCGTCTTGCCTTGATACAGAAAACCGCCAAATTGATTCACCGACTGCGGCGTCAGCCCCAAATGCCCCATGACGGGAATCCCCGCATCCACCAAGGCGCGCACCGCGGGACAAATGCTTTTGCCACCCTCCAATTTCAGACTGCTCGCGCCCGCACGCATGAGCGCGCCCGCGTTTTCCAGCGTTGTATCAATGCTGCCATGGTAGGATAAAAAGGGCATGTCGCCCACCACCATCGCACGCTGTGTACCGCGGCGGACAGCGCTGATATGGTGCGCCATATCAGCCACCGTCACCTGCACGGTGTCCTCATAGCCCAGCATTACCATGCCCAGCGAATCGCCCACCAAAATAGCGTCCACGCCGCTCTCGTCCATCAGCTTTGCCATTGTGTAATCATAGGCGGTAATCATCACGATTTTTTCGCCCGCCTGCTTTTTTTCAGCAAATGTCCGTTTTGTCACCCGTTTCATTGCCCAATGCCTCCTTCACGTTGTCCTGTATCTGTCTATCTGTCAGCGCCCAATCCGCCGTATAGCGTCCCAGCGCGGTGTAGATGTCTTTTGTCTTTCCCGCCGGCATTGCCGCCAACTGCCGCCGCAGCGTGTCCGCATCGCCGCGCACGATGGGACCTGTCAGCGCCGCCTGCGGCCCGCACATAAAGGCGTTTTCCAATGCTGCCTGCGCCATGGGAGCAAAAATATCCGGAGAAATATCCGTCCCTGCCAACAGGTCCTCCGCCAGCTTCACCAAACTTACGATATAGTTCGCACAGGCGCACGCCGCCGCATGATAGCGCGGCTTGTCCGCCGGACGAATTTCCCGGTAGGCAATGCCCGCCGTTTGCAGCGACTGCCGGAGCCTGTCCATGCCTTGTCCCGCGCCCTCCAGTGTAAACGTTATGCCGTCCAGCCGCGCGGGGTCCATGGATTTGTCGGGAAAGGAATAGGGCGGGTGCAGGGAAAAGACGGTGTTGCCCGCTTTGTATAGGGGCGCCAAATCCGCGCTGGACAGCGCGCCGCTGAACATGCCGCATAGCTTTGCATGGACGCCGTTTTGCGCCAGTGCCCGCGCATTGTCCGCAATGGCGTCGTCCGCCATGGATAATAGCAGTATGTCACATGCCCGCGCCAGCGCCACGGGGTCCTCCCACGCCCGAGAACCCGTGATACGCGCGTTTTCCAGCGCGGAAGCGTATGTGCGGGAAGCATACCCCACGAGTTCAAATCCTTTGCGGTGAAAAAAACCGCCCATCACTGCGGCAGTCCGTCCCGCGCCTATCAACCCCAGTTTCATGCTATCGTTCCTCCAAGAGGTTTTTTTACCATACGAACGGTGTGGAAAAATATCATACAGCAAACAGCCATCGCACGTTTCCACAGCAAGCACTGACGATTCCAAAATAATGATGCGTTCGTGCGCCGTCCGCTTTTGCTTTTCAGTAAATACTAGTATACACCAATTTGCCTGAAAATGCAAGTGGCGGCGCATAAAATCGCAAAACACCCTATCGGCAGCACACGCCGCCGATAGGGTGTTGGTTAAACGGAGATATTTAGTTCCTTGTGAAAATATTGCAAGGGAGAATATTGATACCGTCTGATATATTCCTGGTGGCTTATTGTGTGAATTCCCTTGTTGTAATCTATGTATTCTTTCACATACTGAAAAACTTTATTGGCAATCAATGTTATATTTTTCATGGTTTCATAAAACTCATCGGAATCAATGACAGCACTAGCAGAACTAATATAATTAAAATTTGAAATGATAACTGCTTTAGAAAAGTCAAGACCGGATTTGTGTTGCTGCGCTCTCACCGAATTTTTGAACCGATAAGAATATTTATGATGAATTTCAGTTCTATAGGGCACACATACAAAAATATCCTCCCAAATTTCAAACAAAAAACAATTATATGCCCTGTTGGATTTATTCAATATTTCAGGATATTTCTCGTGTGGATAATCATGATAAAATTGTGCGGTTAATTGTACTATTTGAAAAGCATAATCCATTCTTATTTGCTCCATAAAAAAATTAGCACGGTGAGCAAAAGCCCACCGTGCTTCATCGCTCGGTCATTTTTTATATTACCGACGAGTCAGAACCGTCACTCGTCTCATCGCTCGGTCATTTTTTATATTACCGACGAGTCAGAACCGTCACTCGTCTCATCATAGAACATTTCTGTTCCTCAATAGTATTATACAACAATTCTTGCTGTTATGTCAAGTAATTTCTGGAATTTGCATACAGTTCGGCAAAAATCTGCGTGCCTCTATTTACATAATATTCTGAAAATGAGCGTTTGTGACCGGAGGATATTCCGCCGCGGCTTAGTCTTGCTCGTCTGCTCTTTTATCGAACTCTTCCTGAATCAGTTCCTGTATTTTTTTCAGATTTTTGAGGGCGACCGGCTCTGCCAAACGCCAGTAATTTGTTATCAAAACGAGATTTGCACAGTGCAGCCCCTTTTCAAAAAATTCATTTCCCAGCCGCTAAAATTCCTCTTGTGTCAATTCCCCTTCCAGCCGCAGTACGCGCAGCCACAATTCCCAATTGTTCACCATCCAAGTTTGCAGCCGCAAGGATTCCTCGTTGTCTCTTCTGTTTCGCATAAAAATGTTCCTCCTTTTTAAAACTGTTCTGTATTTAGAACTATTTTATCATGAAATTGTGATAAAATCAAGATATATTGTTCAGAATATGGAACTTTTTTAGGAGGGGTTGCAGTGGTAGAAAAAATTCGCCGTAATGTGTCACTTGGTAGCAACATTCGATGCTTACGTATGAAACATAAAATGACACAAAGGCAAGTGGTAGCAAAGTTGCAGTTACGTGGCAGTAAAACGTCGAGAGAGACTTATGCAAAAATTGAATCGGGACTGAATAACATTAATGTGACAGATTTAGTGATTTTGCATGAAATTTGGAAGGAAGATTATAATGCCTTTTTTGAGGGAATGAAAGCACCGGAAGTAAAGAAAAATAAGAAGGAAGTTTCAGAAAAATGAAAAAGATACACACGAGCGCGTAAAAGGTCATAAATACTACAAGGAAAGTAAAGGAGGAGATTTTCTAGGGGTATTTATGACAGGAGAAGTGCTATAGTACCGACAAGGCAGCTCCCCGCAGGGGCCGTTTGTGGGGGTGCGGGGGGAATCGGAACCCCCCGCGTTTTTGGTACTTTTTGCGCCAAAAAGTACATAGTGTGTTGGGACAGAAAAGCACAACATAGATGCTGCCGCGTGCGGCACAGAAAACATTCTGCACCGCACGCGGCAGTGTCTATAATTTTATTTCCAGTCTTCCCACTGGTATTCGACGTCATCATCGTCCAAATAATAATTGTGGGTAATGGTCGCTTCCAGCACGGTCACATAGTGCCAGCTATTCTCGTCAAGGTCGTTAAATGGGTTAAAATTCAGAGATTTTACATAGTCCTCCGAGGGATTTCTGCCAAGCAGCTTATTAATGACCTTCATAACTTCGGCTCTGGTGATTTCATTTTCGGGGCGGAACGTACCGTCCTCATAGCCGTCGATAAAGCCATTGCTATAGAGCG